>DIZZ01000226.1 GCA_002428045.1 Verrucomicrobia bacterium UBA6015 | reverse complement strand
CTGCCCCAGCGCCACCCCGGCACACACCATGCCAGCCACAATCCCCGACCCGATTGACATTCGTTTCATCTGATCCGTCGCTTTCTCTTAATTAACGCCATTCCCCTGTCGCTACCGCGCCGCATTCAACCGCCAGGCCGATAACCATCCCCAGGCCAGCCCCGCCAGAAGTCCCGCCGTATGGGCCGCATTGGCAATCGGCCCCATCGCACCAGACAAGCACGCGACGAACCAGACGCCCATCATCAGCATCGTCTGGTTATGCACATGCAAACCACTGGTCTGATCGTTACGCCCGCGCACCCAGCAATACCCAAGTAAACCATAGACCACACCGGACATGCCTCCGAACGCAGGGCCAGCGACTATATACTGCAGCATATTCGAGAAGATACCGATAAACAGGATCTTCTTGAGTAGCCCGAACCACCCTTGACTGGCTTCCAGCATCCCCCCGAGGTCCCGCAACCAAAGCATATTGAACAGAAGATGCAGGAACCCGAAAAGCCCCGCACTCAAGGTGGTATGCAGGAATACCGGGGTCAACAGGCGCCACACCTGTCCCTGCTTGACCTCAGGCAATGCAGGGACATAGTACGTTCCGACGTCCCTCGTCTGGTACTCGCTGATGGATAGCCACTGCGTCAGCCGCGAATCACTGCCAAGTCCGCCAAAGACGGTGGCGATCACGCTGAGCACGACCAGCAGCCGGGTCAACCCCACGCCACGCCAGCCCCCGGTACCGAAGATCTGCTGACGCCCTCGCAGGTTCTTTGATGCTGCGGCATCCTCTTGCTTGGCTTCCCGGCGACGCTCTGCAGCCACCTCGCGCGTCGAGAGAAAATCAGGATGCTCTGGTTCACGCAGAAAACGATTCAACGCCGTCTTTGCCGTTTCCCGGTGCTCGTCGTCATGAATCCACACGTCGCCTCCGGCCTCAACCGGTTCAATCGTATGGCCAATAGCCTGTGCATAAAGATAATCCCCGAACACTGAAATCTGTTCAGCATCCACAATCTTGCCGATTCGTCGCATAATTCCCCCCGTTTCAATTTACTAGCAAACCAAAACAATGCCCCTACGTCAACCACTGCCCAATAATTTCCAGCGATTTCCGGCGATTCTTGCAATCTAGCCCCGTTATCGGTACATTGACCCGATGTTGAGGTTCTGGAGCAATGGAAAAACACACAAAAGGTTGCCGCCATGCATTATTTACTATCGCTACCCCCTGCCGCCGTCAATGATGTGCCCCGCCTTGAGGGGCTACCCTCGACGACTTGGCACGTCGACTCCGATCCAGTCGACCAGCGTCTCGGTTCGGGCGGCGGAAGCGTTCATCTGCTGCTCTCGGCCTGGCGGAAGGCCGGGGGTAACCCCGCCTTCACGGACTGGCTCCAGCAGTCCCGGAAACTGATGATCCATGGCGGCGGCCAGAGTCGGCGCCTCCCCGCCTATGCCCCGGCTGGCAAGCTTTTCGCCCCGATGCCGGTCTGGCGCTGGGAGACCGGGCAACGGATCGATCAGACATTGCTCGACCTGCAACGCCCCTATCTGGAGCGAATCTTTTCCAACGCCCCCCAAGCCAGCCGACTGATGATCGCCAGCGGCGATGTGTTGGTGAAGTTCGAGGATCGGCTGCCCCCGATCCCCGAGGCTGACGTAATCTGCATCGGACTCTGGGGGAAACCGGAAGATGCCCAGCATTTCGGGGTTTTCTTCTGTCACCGGAAAAGCCCGGATGAACTGGCGTTCTTCAAACAGAAACCCTCTGCCACCGAGATCCAGCAACTGTCCTCCGATCACCTGTTCCTGCTTGACGCGGGCATCTGGCTGCTCAGTGAGCGCGCAATCCACACGCTCCTTGAATTGGGAGAATGCCCCATCAATGCGCCGGGATCGGCATCTGGAACCAGCGCCCCGTTCGAGCTGTATTCCGATTTCGGACTCGGACTGGGCAAGACGCCGATGCGTAGACATTCCGCCCTGAACGCCTTGACGACGGCAGTCATCCCGATCCATGACGGCGAATTCTATCATTTCGGACGCAGTTCGGATTTGATCCATTCGTCGCTGCAACTCCAGAATCTGGTACTAAACCAGCACCGACAACGCTCCACCAGTGTGAAACGCCATCCCGATCTGTTCGTCCAGAACGCCCGCATCGAACTGCCATGGACCCCCGAGAATCATCGCATCTGGGTCGAGAATTCGCATATCGGGGCGGACTGGCGACTGACTACCGATCATGTACTGACCGGCATCCCGCCAAACACCTGGGCGCTTACCCTGCCGCCGGGCATCTGTCTGGATATCGTGCCCCTAACAGGCAGCGGCGACAAGCTGGCAATCCGAGCCTACGGGATGCACGACGAATTCCGCGGCCCGGTTGGCAACCCGGCCACTACATGGCTCGGTGCGCCGATCACCGACGTGCTCGCTCAACACGGGATCAATCCTGCAAAAGCCGGACTTGACCCCGCCACGGATATCCAGCAGGCGGCGCTCTTCCCCGTGCGGTCGAGGCAGGACATCGACCGGACGTTCCTGCAATGGCTGCTTGCACCCACGCTGATCACCGAGGCACGGCAAGCCAAGGCGTTCGCCGAACACTACGAACAAGGCGAACGTATCTCGGCACAGGATCTGGGGAATCATGCCGATCTGGACGCGCTCTACCAGCAACGGCGCATATTCCAGACCGGTAGCCTGGACGCACTCGCCCGCAACCACGGGAAAAGCGTTTTCTACCAAACCGACCTTAAACATACGGCCGCCATCTACGCCAGCCATCACGACCTGCCGCTACCGCCCCCACTGGACGAGAACAGCACCGATCTGATGACCGTCGTGCATGACCGCATGTTCCGTGCCGAGGCGTTACGCCGCCGGGGCGGAAAATGGCAATCCTTGGAACAGGACGCCTTCGCGCTGCTGCGCCGGGCCGTGCTGGAACCCGTCCTTGCCCGCAAGGTCATACCCCGCTGCAACACGGCACCCGACCAGATCGTCTGGGCCCGCTGTCCCGTGCGCCTCGATCTGGCGGGCGGCTGGACCGATACACCGCCCTACTGCCAGCTCCGTGGCGGCAATGTCGTCAACCTGGCGGTGAACCTCAATGGACAGCCGCCCCTGCAGGCGTTTATCCGCCGTAGTGCGCAGCCGCAGATCACCCTGCGCTCGATCGACCTCGGCAGCGAAACCCGGCTGACGACATACGCCGATATCGCCAACTGCGCAATCGTCGGCAACGAATTCTCCATCGCCAAGGCAGCCCTGGCCGTTGCGG
This sequence comes from Verrucomicrobia bacterium UBA6015, assembly GCA_002428045.1. Taxonomy (GTDB): domain Bacteria; phylum Verrucomicrobiota; class Kiritimatiellia; order UBA8416; family UBA8416; genus UBA8416. The sequence goes on along the minus strand of DIZZ01000226.1, from coordinate 24,491 downwards.
GATTCCATCCCGACTTCAACGGGAACGCCTTTCTCACGCTCGATGACCAACTGCAGGCCTTTGGTGGCGGCCTTGAAATCTCGTTCGTGGCAGCCGTGCCCAAGGGGTCGGGCCTGGGCACCAGCAGCATCCTCGCGACAACCATCCTCGGGGCCATCGGCGATTTCTGCGGACTGAACTGGACGGTGGTGGACGCCTGTGCTCGGACCCTGGCACTGGAACAGATGCTGACCTCCGGCGGGGGCTGGCAGGATCAGTTCGGTGCCGCGCTCCATGGCGTCAAGCTGCTCACAACCACCCCCGGGATTGTACAGACCCCGCAAGGGCGCTGGCTACCGGAACATATGCTGACCGACGCATTCAACCAGGGCCTGATCCTGCTCTACTACACTGGCATTACCCGCATCGCCAAAAGCATCCTGCAGGATATTGTCCGGGGCATGTTCCTCAACCACAAACCGCATCTGGCACTGCTCAGCGAACTGGGCCACCATGCCAGCCATACCAGCGAGCTCATCCAGACTGCGGACTGGGAGGGGCTGTGCCGTGCCATCGGTCGCAGTTGGGTGCTGAACCAGCAACTCGACAGCGGCACCAATCCGCCTGAGACACAGCAACTCCTGCGCCGCATCGGCGACTGGACATCCGGAGCCAAGCTGCTCGGGGCAGGCGGCGGCGGCTACCTGATGATCTGCGCCAAGGATGCAACGGCCGCAGGCGCGATCCGCCGCGAACTGACCGATCACCCGGCCAATCCGCAGGCCCGCTTCGTCACCCCCGAACTGTCAACCACCGGACTCCAGATAACCCGCAGTTGAGCCCCCTGCAACCTCACTACCGGATTTCATCCACACGGAATACATTAGTATAGAGCCTCTATTGCATACCTATATTGACTTGGCGGTGACACACCCATCAATATGACGCCAACATTCTGCAGAATATGTATATTTTTTTTGCGTTGATCGGTTTAATAGTGTAGACATATCAGCGATGTGGATTTCCCCGCTCAAAGCGGGTTGTGATCTTGGGTTTTAATGTGGATTTGCGGTGGTCATGAAAAGCAGGAGGTAGACGATGAATATTACCAATGAGAAAAAAGGCGATGTCTGTGTGGTTGCAGTGGGCGGGCGATTGGATGGCGCAGGGGCACCCGAGGTGGAGTCCCACTGCCGTGCATTGATTGAAGGCGGCAATAAGAACCAACTGCTGGATCTGGCACAGGTGGAGTACATCAGCAGTGCGGGACTGCGTAGCCTGCTGGTCGTCGCCAAGCAAGTCAAGGCCGCCGGGGGTACGCTGATGCTTTGCAACCTGTCGTCGATGGTGAGTGAGGTCATGGAAATTTCAGGATTCGACAAGATCCTGAAAATCGCCGCCGATCGCCATGCCGCGATCGCCCAGTTCGGCGGATGAGCCACTGTACATGAGGATAATGTCATGACACTTACGCTGAAAGTCACGGAATTGAAACCCCGTTTTTTCACGATTACCCTTGCCGGTGCACTCGATTCAAGTACGTATATGTTGCTGGATAACAAGATTGAAAACCTGGTGACGGAGGGTGCCGCCCGCATCATCACGCTGGATATGAGCGGTGTAACCTACATCAGCAGTATGGGGGTGCGCAGTGTGTTCAAGGCGAAAAAAAACCTTGCCCGCCAAGAAGGGGCCTTTCTGATGGTCAACCTGCAACCGCAGGTCAAGAAGGTCTTTGAGATTATTGATGCGCTGCCGTCGATGCAGGTCTTTGCGAATATGCGAGAGATGGATGACTACCTGACGCGGATGCAAAGCAACGAGGAGAACGGCTAACCAGCTTCATTCAGCGTCATGCTGACCCGGTTGCCCTCCTCCGTACGCTCACAGCGGATATCATGGACGATCCCCTTGAGGACCGTCAGTGCGATATCGTCCACACAGGAAGCATCCTCAAGGAAATTGCAGGGTGGCTGCTGATCCTCAAACCGGAGGTGCAGCGTGCCATCCTTTTCGGCATAAGAGATTGTTAGCGCCACTGCACGGTAATTGGCATGGGCGAAATACAGCGAGAGCGACTCCTCGACCGCCAGCAGGGTGTGATGGCTCATCCGGCGGCTGAGTAAATGCTTTTCGCAGAAGGTTTCGATTTCCGCGTTCATCCCAAAGGCATCGAAATCAGGCCCGTCGATCCGGTAGAAAAAGCTGCGAAGGCGATTGATAAAACGGCGGGTTTTCTCCTTCTGGGGGGCACTCATGATCTGCTCAGGAGGTCCTGATTCGTAAATGCCGCGATCATCCATGTAAAAAATGCGGTTGGACACATCACGTGCAAAATTCAATTCGTGCGTGACAATCATCATGGTCATGCCGTCGCGGGTCAGTCGCCGGATAACCGCCAGCACTTCACTAATCATGGTCGGATCCAGTGCCGACGTCGGCTCATCGAACAGCATGATCTTCGGCTGCATGGAAAGGCAGCGCGCAATCGCCACCCGCTGCTTCTGTCCACCGGAAAGCTCGCCGGGGAGGCTCATGGCTTTTTCGCCCAGACCGACCATCCGCAACAGCTCGTGACCGCGTGCTTCAGCATCCCGGCGCGTGTGTTTCAAAATACGGACAGGGCCGATCATCAAGTTGTCCAGTACGGTCAGATGATCAAACAGGTTGAAGGATTGAAACACCATGCCGGTCTTGCGCCGGATACGGGGAACATCCGCATGAGGCGCCAGGATATCCTCGCCATCGATCAGGATGCTCCCGCTTTCCGGGTTTTCAAGTCGGTTGATACAGCGCAGCAGGGTGCTCTTTCCAGTGCCCGACGGACCGATCACCGAGACGACTTCACCTTCACGAATGCTGGCCGAAAGATTGTCCAGCACACAGTCGGCACCGAAACGCATGGTCAGGTTCTGGATGTCAATCATTGCATTAACTCCGCACACTACGACGCCGGGGCTGCAGGTGCCTCTCGATTCCGGTTAGCGAGATCAACAGCAGCCATGAGATCAAGAAATACAAGATGGCAACCATTACCAATGGGAAGAACGCATCAAAGGTGCGGCTGCGGATGATATCCGCTGTGCGGGTCAGATCCTGCACGGCGATAAAGCCAACCACGGATGTCATCTTGACGAGGTTGATCACTTCGCCTTTGTAAACCGGCAGGATTCGGCACAGTGCCTGCGGGGCGATGATGTGCGTAAACGTCTGGATACGGGTTAGCCCGAGTGCCAATCCCGCTTCCTGCTGTCCGCGGTCTATGCTCTCGACACCGGCGCGGTATATCTCGGCCGCATAGGCCGCAAACGTCACCGTGAAGGTGGCGATGGCCACCCAAACCGGCGGAATGTTGACGGAGGCAAAGACGACATAATAGGCAATCATCAGCATGACCGGGAGCGGGATGCCTCGTATGATCGCAATATAGGCCTGTGCCGGCACGGTCAGCCAGGCACAGCGTGCCATGCGCATCCGGCAGATTACCCCACCCAGCAGCGACCCCAGCACGATCGCCCCGAGAGAGATCAACGCCGTCGTTTTCATGCCATCAAGAAGCAACAGGTAACGCTGTTCCTGAATCACATTAATTTCAACGCTGGTGGCGATACGGCTGACGAACGCAAGCGGATCCATGGTGCTATTCCCTGACCAGCGCTGCAATGCCGCCCTTGTAATAAGGCACTGAAAAAAGAACCCGCTGGGCACGCTCTTCGGTAATCGTGATACAGGCACCGATCATATCAACCTTGCCCGATGCCAACGCCGGGATCATGCCGCCGAAATCCATATTGACCACGACGAGTTTCTTCCCGAGTCGACGGGCGATATGGTGCGCCAGCTCAATGTCCAGCCCGACGACCTCGCGACTGCCGTCCACAAAGGAGAACGGCTCGGTAACTGCCGCCGTGCCGAAACGCAACTCCTCGCTGCTTTCAATGGGAGGAAATGTCGGCATCGGGGCGGGAACCCCCTTGGCTGGCAGCCAACGTGAACGCATCCGGTCATACTCCCCGCTTGCCTTCAACTCCTGAAGCACCGCATCCATGGTTACCTTCAGTGCGTCATCGGTCAGCCGTACGGCGAACCCATACTCATCGACCGTGATCATATCGTCGAGAACCTTCAACCCAGGGGTCTTGGCGGCGATATTGCGAAGGATCGGTTCATCATACGCGGCGGCATCGGCCTTGCCGGCATTCACAGCCAGACAGGTATCCAGCACACTGTTGAAATACTGGAATTGGGCATCCGGCAAACGCGAACGCACAAGCTGGTCCGCCACCGTTCCGGTCGGCACCGCGAAGGAGGCTTTTGCCAGTTGATCGATGGACGTGATTGGCTGGCGTTGATCCCGTCCACAGCCGATCAGCAGAACAGGCAGGAGCAGTAACGTAGAGAGGCCGACAACGCGATAAGAACGGTTTACCATGTGGAATCCTTTTTTTATTTGAAACAGTACATGAACTTCGGCTACGCCAACCGACTTGCAGACCCTAATAAATAAAGCCGCTTTTGGCAAACACAATCGACACAATCGGCGGTGATCAACCTAACTCAAAGGATGTGACCCCATAAATCCGGTCCACATCAAGGGTTGGCTTACCGTTTTTGTACATGCGGGCAGTGCCGAAACACGCGTTCATGCCCAGCGACTCGACCATCGCGACAGCCGCCGGATTGATCTCGGGAACGTCCAGGTAAACCGGGGTATGCGGTGCTACCCCCTGCAGCAGCTCCCGAAGCAGTGCCGTGGCGGCGGCGTGATCACGTGCAAAGAGCGGGCCGATCTTGTAACCGGAAACACAGCGTCGCCGCACCCCGTAGCCGATCAGCGTGGCACCATCATGGGCCACCCTGACAACCGATTCCGGCAGCGCAAGCCACCGTTGCACAAACGCATCGCGGCGGCAGGGGAACAAGCCGGCATCGAAATCCAGCAAGGCAGGCCGCATCACCGGGGTGCAGGGACTGACCGCGATACCTCCGCCTTCAGGCAGTGCCCCGTCAACCCATTCATAGCGCAAATTCCGGTAGGCGAACTCGAAGCCCCAGGTCTCGTAATTCGCGACCTTTGCAAACACCCCGTCCTGACCGACACAACGCGAGCCCAGATAATCCAATGCACGGTGCCCAAGCTCGATGCCGACACGGCCCCCGCGGTGCTCCGGGGTGACGATATAAAAACCGACAAAACCGAAGGTCTGATCATACGCCACGGCGGAAATGCAGCCGATCATCCGGTACTCCCCATCAACCGCCTTGAACCACCCTGCCGGGTCAGTCATATAGAACGTATCCATATCGTGGAGCCCCGGATTCCAGCCCTCGCGACGGGCGTGATCGAAACAGAACGCCAGATCCTGCGGTTGCATCTGCTGTATATGCATATTCATCAATCGATCCTTACTTTAAACGAATCATATCATCAGGAAGGTCGTCTTGCCGGTCTGGCGTGGGGCATGCAGCACCCAGTAAAGCTTCTCGCTGATGTACCGCTACCTGACCCCGATGGGCATCAATATGAATAAACAACGTATTGATTGTCAAGTTGACAAGAATGCTGCAAGTGCCTCTATGGTATATTAGCAAATACTACGTTCCCTAGGAATTATCAGCTATAGTGCCATAATCCTGTGCATTCACTGTTGTCATCATAAGCTTTCGCTCCGCAGATCATTCAGTTCGTTCGGGTGAAGCAACGAGCCATCCGGGTTGAATAGGTCGTGGTGATAGGCCGATGGCTCGCCCTTTTCCTCGCTCCAACCCCAGGGATAAATGGTCTGCGTTTTTCCAGAAACCAATCCCCAGTTGATCGCCCCCGCGCAATGCTTGCGAAAGACCGGCAGACAGTCGGCGACGGTTGAGCCGTGCCCCCGCGCCAGCCACTCGGTGCAGATGAGCGGACGCCCGGCTGCCTTGCATTTCTCAATCCGATCCAGCAGCCCCTTTTCCGGGGCCATATACGCGTGGAACGTCACGATATCGGAAAGATCCAGAAAGCACTGGTTCACATCTCTTCGGTCCAGCCAGCCGCCCTCGTCCATATCCAGCCAGACGCCTGCCGTTAGCGGCTGCGACAGGCTATCAACACTGCGTGCCCACTCGAATACCGCGTTCAGGAACGGGATGGAATTCGTGGGCCGACGAGTTCCCGTGAAGGGATCACCTACGGAATTCGTGGGTTCGTTGTAGAGATCCCAGACCGCGATTCGCGGATCCGCCTTGAACCGGCCCAGCAGCTCCTTGACGTAGCGCTCCAGTCTTGACCACTGCGAGGGATCCTCGACAATCCTGTAGCCGGGCGACTGCACCCACCCGGAGTTATGTGTATAGGGTTTGGGCGCTGGCTGCTGTCCGAGCGCAAAGTCGGGATTCCAGCAATCGTCGAATATCACAAACATCGTCTTGATGCACTTGCTATCGGCAATCGCCAGATAGCGATCGATGCGTTCGACAAATCCATCTCGGTCATGTTCCCACAACAAATCGTGCAGGTAGACGCGCATAATGTTCATACCAATCCCCTGGGCATAACCCAGTTCGCGCTCTATGGTCACAGGGTCAAAGGTCTCCGCCTGCCACATTTCCAACTGGTTGATTGCCGTGCTGGGCATAAAGTTCGCCCCGAAAAACCAAGGTTGTTTCCGTCCCCATGCCTGTGCCTGTTCCGAATTCCAGCGCTTCATCGACTCTCCTTTTTTTATCAGCCTCGCAATATCGCCAACATCACCGGCCACGATCACGGCAGTATTGAGAGCAAACAATCACATCACCCATCACGCGCAATCGGCCTCCTCGCGGGCAATCTGCGTCCAGCGGAAGATACGGGGAATATCGCCACGAACGGTCATCAGGTCGTGCATGTGGAGTTCGACATGACAGCCCTTGAGCTTTTCAAAGCCTTCCCGGAATTGCCGTCGCAGAGCCTCTTCATTTAGACGTTCGCTGACCATCAGAGTGGTCACCGGACGCCAGGAGATGACCGTGCGACTGCCGAAACGCCCGGGATATCGGGCCGGATCGGCAAGCGGTCCCGCCGTGATCTTGGTCAGATTGGGAAGCCGACTTAGCGCATCCATCTTGCTTTCCAGAGTGTCGCAGCAACCGTAGCTGACGCGCCCGAACAGATCGAGAATCGGGCGCTGGTAGTCGAGCAAAAACTCCTCGAACATAGATGGACTGACCGACTCGAACTCCTGGGCATGCCCGAACCCGACCAGATCCTTGAGCCGGGCACCGTAAAGACCCGCCTGCGGATCCGGCAGGGCATCGCATTGCGGTGGGGTATTGTAATACCAGTAGTCCGCCGGACTCCAATCGCCCGCCGCTTCACAGGCCTTGAAACTATCGATGATGGCATCGCGGGCAAACGCCATGAACCGATGGACCATCTCCGGGCTCTCGTAAAGCGCCAGCATAAGCTCCTCAAGCCCGAACAACTCACCGGCGGACGGACCGATCACGCCATTCCAGCAATGATAGATGCTGACGCGATTGCGATGTACCGGCAGGATGTCCCCGAAAATATCGTCCAGCATCCGGGCCAGGGGTGGATCCGGATCCAGCACCCGGTGCGGGGTTGCCCTGAGCTTGTCGAGATCCTCCATGCGCTTGAGCACCGGCATATGGCGCCAGCCGCGGCTTTGGTCGTCATGCACCGTCTCGGGGGCGATACCAAAGATGCCCTCGGCCTGCGTATACATCTCGGCCCGTACAGTGAACCATGGATCAACGTAACGGTCGTCTCCCAGCGTTGCGCTCCACAGGGCACGCCGGAACCAGCGCTCCACCTCCCGCAGCGATTTGTTCTCAACCTGCAAGGCCGGCAGATGCGGATCAATCTCTGGAAGCAGATGATAGACATTACAGAAGACCAGCGGTCGATCAGACTTTAAGTTGTTGAGATTACGCCAACGAACCAACGACATGCGATTCTGCTCACCATTGGCAAGTTCAGCGTACTGCACGGCTAACTCACGAATAACGGCTTTGTCCTTAGAGGTAATCGTTTGATTCATGCAATGACCTTTCTAAATTACTATCCGGTAAAATACTTGCACTTCAACACGCTTTACACTGTCAGCGAAAGGTCCATCCGTCCAGTCAAAATTGTTTAGTGTATCCCGCAACCGAATGACGCGCACCCATTTTCCAAAGCGTACAGGAATCCACCCGTTAGCACCATCATACGAGCGACTTTATTTCTTGGCATTGAGTACGTCCAAGCCATCACGTTGCCCAGCACATGGAGGGCTTCACGTCGAACCTTGGCGGGTAGCGTGTCACCGGATATGAAAGCAAGTTTCTTCATCCCTCGTTCGACAAAATACTGTGCAGCCTGGAAGCCACTTTGATAGGCAACAAATTTTACTTTCCAAACAGCAAGAGCTGTTGATGTCAGTCGAATCTTCTACTTTACCGCAACCGTTTCCAGTGATATATTCTCGCCCGTCGTCCAAACCAGCAATGAATCGTCCGTTGCCAGTACCGCAGAAGGCCTAGAGTGAAAAGGGAGAAATGTATGGATAATTTTTTATTTCCTAGATTCTGGGAGCTTCCGGAACTGACGGAGCTGAACCGGCTGCCGATGCGGGCCACACTATCCCCTTATAAAACCGTCGCACAGGCCCAGGCGGGAAACCCCGGGAAATCACCGTGGGTACAGTCTCTCGACGGCCAGTGGGAATTTCGTTATTTCAACAGTCCATCCGAAGTGCCCTCCGCGGACCTCGCACCGGACGTCGGCGGAAACTGGTCCGCGATTACCGTTCCCGGTAACTGGACGATGCAGGGCTGGGATAAGCCGCATTATACGAACGTCATCATGCCGTTTGAGAATACCCCGCCGCAGGTGCCGGCAAATGCCAACCCGACGGGACTCTACCGAACACGGTTTTCCCTGCCGGAAGGCTGGAGCGGCCGGCGTACCGTGATCGAACTCGGCGGTGCCGAAAGCTGTATCTGTGTCTATCTGAACGGTGTGTTCATCGGGATGAGCAAGGATTGCCGGTTGCCAGCGGCGTTTGACCTGACCCCGCACCTAAAGGAGGCCGAGAATCTGCTGGCCGTGGTCTGCATCCGCTACAGTGACGGTTCGTATGTAGAGGATCAGGACCAGTGGTGGATGGCTGGCCTGTACCGCAGTGTTCGCCTTTACAGTACGGCCTCCGTCTACATCGAGGATATTTTTGCCAGGGGCGAAGCGGGTGCCGATGGCAAGGCCGCCACCCTGCGCGTGAACACATCGATCAATTTCACCACTGAACCCGATGCCGATCTACGCCCTGCAGAGCCGCGGCGTTCGCACACCGTGGAGGTTCAACTTTGCGATGCAGCGGGTATCCCAGTGTTCAAGACGTTGCCATCGGTGTCCATCTCGGATTCCTATCGTAAGCAGTACTATCAGGGAGAGATCGTGGTACCGGTCAAGCGTCCCTCGCTATGGTCGGATGAATGCCCGAATCTCTACACGCTGGTGGTCACGCTGCGGACACCGGACGGAAAGGCCGTCGAACACACCTCCTGCCGTGTTGGCTTCCGTCGCGTGGAGGTGAAGGACCGCGAGCTGCTGCTCAACGGCCAGCCGGTCTACATCAAAGGCGTCAACCGGCATGACCACGACCCTGATCAGGGCAAGACGGTGCCCCGCGAGAAGATGCTGGAGGAGATCCGCCTGCTCAAGCAGTTCAACTTCAATGCGGTGCGCACGTCGCACTACCCCAACGATCCGATGTGGCTGGACCTGTGTGATGAATACGGGATCCTGATCGTCGACGAGGCGAATATCGAATCGCATGCCAACTATAGCTCGCTCTGTCGCGATCCGCGCTGGCGCAAACCGTTTCTTGAGCGTGTGCAACGGATGGTGCTGCGTGACAAGAATCATCCCTCGGTGATCGCGTGGAGCCTGGGTAACGAGTCGGGTTATGGCGTGAACCACGATCTTGCCGCCGACTGGGTCCGGAGCTATGACAACAGCCGCGTGCTGCACAACGAAGGGGCGGTGAAAATGGCATGGAAGCAGTCGCATAACTGCTATGATCAGGGCGGTGAACGTTCGAACGATATGCACAACCCGATGTATCCGGCGATTGACCAATTGGTCGCGTTTGCCCAACAGACCCCGAAAATGCCTGGCTACGACAACCGTCGCCCGTTCATTATGTGCGAATACTCACACGCCATGGGCAATTCGTGCGGTTGCCTGAAGGATTACTGGGATGCCATTTATGCGCATCCGGGACTGCAAGGCGGTTTTATCTGGGACTGGATCGAGCAGGGCATCCGCAAAACCGATGCTCGCACCGGCCGCGAGTTCATGGCGTACGGGGGCGATTACGGAGACGAACCCAACGATGTGAATTTCTGCTGTAACGGAATGATCATGCCGGATCGCACGATCAAGCCGCAAATGCATGAGTTCAAGAAGATCGCACAGCCGGTCTGGATCACCGCAGGCGACCTCGCCACCGGTAAGATCAACATTTTCAATGCGAATTTCTTCCGCCCGATGGACTGGCTGGAAGGGGCATGGACCGTGGAGGTGGATGGCCGTCGCGTGCAGCAGGGAAATCTGCCGGCGATGAAGCTTGCCCCCCAGAGCGGAACGACGGTAAAACTCCCGTTGCAGCAACCGGTGATGCGGGCAGGCGAAGAGGCCTATCTGCGGATTTCCTTCAAGACGCGCGGGAAAGAGCCTTGGGGTGGCAAGGGGCATGAGGTGGCGCACGAACAATTCCTGCTGCCGTTTGCTGGCGAGGAAGCCCTGCCATCAGCCGCGGCGGTAGCCAAGTCACGGGGAGCTGCCGCGGTCGACCAGGACGGCGCACTGCTACGACTGGGTGGAAGCGGCGTGGATGCCATGATTGATGAACAGACCGGAGCCATCTGCACCGTCCGTCTGAACGGTCAGGCGGTGCTGACCGCCGGGCCTACCTTCAACCTCTGGCGCGGGCCGCTGGACAACGATGGTGTCAAAGGAAAGGCGGATCAATGGAAAGCCAAGTGGAAACCACTGGGCCGCTGGATGCTGGCAGGATATGATGCACTGACCCCAAACGTGGAGAACGTGGAACGGAAAGTCGTTGGCAAGGACATTGTCCTGACCAGCCGAGTGTCGTATGCCTGCGGCAAGGGTGACGGGCGTTTCGAGGTCGAGAATGGCTACCGCTTCACGGCGGCGGGCCTGATCCTGTGCGATCACTCGTTCCAGTTCGCGGACGGAATGCCGGATGTACCACGGCTGGGCGTGATGCTGACGGTAGCGGAAGGATATGAGCAGTTGGACTGGTTCGGGCGCGGACCGTTCGAGAGCTATGCGGACCGCAAATACGCAGCGGATTTCGGACGGTATGGCGGTACGGTCGCGGATCAGTATTTCCCGTACATCGTCCCGCAGGAGAACGGGAACAAGGAGGATGTCACCTGGTTCAGCCTGCGGAATGCAGCAAAACAGGGCATTCAGTTCCAGTCGCGTGGCAGCCTTTTCAACGTCAGTGCACAGCACTTCACACCGGCCGACCTGACGGGGGCGTACCACACGTATGATGTGCCTCAACGTCCGGAAACCACCGTGCTTCTGGATGCCCGGCAGCGTGGACTGGGGACGGCGAGCTGCGGACCGGATACGCTGGAAAAGTATCGGATCCTGCCGGGATCGTATCGCCTACGGTATGCGATGATACCACTGACCGGGCGTGCCCCGAAACGCTTCAGCCTATAACGCTAGTGCTTCCTTAGGAAAAACGCGTTTTTGAAAAACCGATTGAGGGGGAGAATGAAAGCCCTGTAGCCGCGCCACGGAGGTGCGCGTTTGTACCGTTTCAAAAAGGGCTTCAATCCGTAATGCCAACCGCGCTGCATCGGCCCGTGAATAATCGGTTTCGATGCGCAGATAGGGGAGTTTCAGCGTCTCCCCGGCCAGTCTCCGGATGCGAGCAGAGATCTCGGCGTAGCCGTCGCTCGCGGTTCATGGTAGCCATCGCGGATCGTAGTTTATCGTCTGTAAGGTGGTCTCGGCCACCTGAATGTGTACGATTTATCTTTGGCTTTCCCATCCAGAGAAAGATGCTCAGGGCACGTTCAGTGCAATGGCCTTTGCCACACATCCGGCGGAGACCGCCAGCCCCAAATGCCTTCTACGAGGTGGAATTGAATCCTTCACCTTTGGTTTTATCCGCAGCGCGTACCGTCATCAACACATCCTCATTTCTCGGTGATATTCCAGATTCCATCCCAGGAGGCTGGAGTATTTACCACGAGAGCGGCGCACCGCTTGGCGTAGATGGCGGAGACGGGGTCGCAATCGGCGATGGATGCGAACATCTGCGTTGCCGTGGCGAAGTCACCCGCATAGTAGGCATTGCGTGCGGTGTCGAAGATTGCCAGCAAGTCGCACTGTTGTTCGACATAGTCGCTCGCCAGCGGTTCGAAGACAGTGATGGGCTCGGATTTGCCCACCACGCGGACGCGGGAAAGTTCGCGCACGGCAATCCCCTCCCCCATGGCTCGCCGCGTGTTCTGGGAGATCATGAGGTAGGATCCGAACTGCTTGTTGATCCCTTCCAGACGCGCGGCCAGATTGCCGGCATCGCCAAGGAAGGTGTAGTCGAAGCGCTGGTTCGAACCCATGTTACCCACCACCACGGGACCGGTGTTGATGCCGATCCGCACATACAGCCTGCTGCGATAACGCTGGAACAGATCCTCGCGCATCGCCGCCAGGCGGGCCTGGCATTGCAACGCCGCCTGGACCGCCCGCTCGGCATGGTTCTCCTGTTCCAGCGGCGCATTCCAGAAGGCGATGATGGCATCGCCCTCGTATTTGTCGATCGTCCCCCCCGTCTGGTGGATGATGTCCGTCATGGCCGTCAGGTATTCGTTCAGCAAGCCTGTCAGTTCGGTCGGCGAGAGTTTCTCGGAGATGGAGGTGAACCCCTGCACATCCGAGAAGAAAATCGACAGGATTTTTTCCTCGCCCCCAAGCTTTAGCCGATCAGGATGTTCCAGCAACTTCTCGATGACCAGCGGACTTAGATACTGTTTGAAAGCCCCTTTCAGGAACCTTTTTTGACGGCCCTCGACCGCGTAATTAACGATCACGGCGGCGATCATCGCCAGCAGCACGGCGCTGACCAGCGGGGCAACGGGAAGCCAATACCCTTGGTGATACGCAACGAAACCTGCACCCACAGGCAAGGCGATCAGGAGCACGAACGCCAGCACGATGGAGGACGAACGACGAGAACAGCGGACCGCGATACCGGCCAGTATGGCAATGGCCACCAGCCCCAGCCATACCCAGGGCATCGGGCATTCGCGAATGAAATCGCCCGACAGGAAATTATCGAGGAACGTGGCATGGATTTCCATCCCGGGATAGGTTTTCCCGACTGGTGTCGGCTTCAGATCCATCAATGCCGGTGCGGTGGCACCGACAAAGACATACTTCCCCTTGAGCCGTGTAGGATCAATCTGCGAAGGTTCACCGCCTTGCAGATTCGCCTCAGCTTGCAGGATGGAGGTCGCGGTGAACGCCTCATGGGACTGGGTTTTTCCACGGAACCGCAGGATGGCATGGCCTTGCCTGTCAAGCGGAATCTCTTGATCCCCGACCTTTAGCCGCCCCGAGACCATGCGGATCGGGGTGCCGGGGGCGGAGGCAAGCACGGCGCCCAACCCAAGATTAGGGACCAGGCGGTTGTCGAAAATCCGGAATGGTGGCAGACGCCGGAAGATGGCATCCCCGTCCGGTTCCGATATCACATTGGCCAGCACGGTGGCATTGCTCGCTACCGGCGGAATGGGAAACGAAGCCTTCGCCCCCCTGGATTCAGCAAGGGCATCAGCACCCAACCCCGAAATATCGGACGCCAGCGGCAACCGGTAGGCCGCCGATGCCGGCCAGTTCGTCGCCATCCCCCCCTTGCCCACCTGCAGCGCAATCACAAACGGGATACCTCGATCAATCGCCTCGCCAAACGCTTCATCATCGGAAACGCTGTAGGTGCTGTGCTCGGTATACAGCATATCGAAAATGACGGCCCGAGCCTCCGCGCGGCGGCAGAAATCAAGGATATAGGCGTAGGACTGACGCTCCCAAGGCCAGGCGATACCGAAAAGGTCCTTCGCCTGTTCAAGGCTGGACTGATCGATCATGACCGAACAGATACTGTCCGTGGCACGGCCCTTGGACGCCATCTGGCGTACCCGCAAATCCCAGAGCGGACGCTCAAGCCATTCGAGCCACCCCGCACTGAACAGAATGCCGGCGACCAAGGCCGCCGCCACGCCAATTCCAGCCCCCTGTCCCCAAGCATGCAATGATTTCGCCGTTTTCATCATCCTTCGTGGTGAACATCCCCGAGCACAAGTCAAATGCCGGAGAACACAAGTCAAATGCCGGAGAGCGCGGTCTTGAACCGGGCATCGCGTGCAGGATGCGGGGCAATCGGGGCCTGAGCGCCGATGGCCTTGCGGTTATCCTTGAGGCGATCTTTCCGATCCGGGTGCGTCTTGCCAAAACCACGCGTATCCTTCTCAAGCCGCTTGTCCATTTCCGCCAGCAGATTGAACAACCCTTCCGGGTTGTAGCCGATCCGGCGCAAGATCACGATGGCGTCGGCATCCGCCTCCCGTTCAGAGGATCTTCCGTAGCCGCCGTTGACAAGCGTCTGGGTCACGTCGGAAATACTGCCCTCGAACAGCGTCGTCAGCTCCGCCAGTTGCTGCCCGCCCAGGCTCTTCCCAGCCTCGGACGCCATGATCGTGAAGGCCGATGTCCATCGGCTCTTTTTGATGGCCTTCAAGCCATGCTCACGCTGGACATGCCCGATCTCGTGAGCCAGCACGGCGGCCAGCTCGTCCTCGTTTCGGCAGCAGCGCAGCATCCCGCGCGAGATGAGGATGAAACCACCCGGCGCGGCAAAGGCATTGATTTCGTCGGTATCCATGATCACGAAATGCCATCCACCGAAGGTCTCGGGCTTTTCCGACACCATCGCCAGCGCTGCACCCAGAGTATTGAGATATTGCGTGGCGGCGGCCTGGTCGAAAACCTTGTAGGTTGACAGGATCGTGGCAGCCACCGAACGACCGATGTAATACTCGTGCTCAGGCGTCATATTCTCGAACGCTTTGCCAAGGGCGCTGGTACTGCGCTGGATCGATTGCGCCTGCTGCGGATTGATCGCTCCCGCCGCCACCGCCGCGCTCGTGCCCACCTGCGTGGCCACATCCAGGGCCTTGCACCCTGCAAGAACGGCAACCACGCCCAACACGCATCCCGACATCATCACCCATGCCTTCATTGCGCACCTCCTTCGAGCAACAATGCGCCATCCTTCAGGAACTGCTGGATCACACCCTCCGGAATAACCATCTTCTCCATACGATCAACCGAGGAAAAATCAGCCGTGCGATTGCGATCCTTGAACTGTTTTTCCACATCCGAATTGAACCCCTTGCCCGCCAACCCCTGCTCGTCACTGGTCGCGGCTAACTGGGCATCCGGCCCCCCCGCCTCCAGTTTGAGTGTCTTGGTGGTTAAGGAACCCTTGCTCATCCAGCCCTCGACGGAGCCAAATTGAACGCGGTACCAATCCCCCTTCTCCTCCAGGATCGATACCTTCTCGGTATAGCCGACGGTCGCCAATACACGACTGATCGGCGTTGGTGCCGCTTTTAGCTTGGCGTTCTGCACTTCGACGCTCATCTGTTTCTGACGGGCGGCGATAACCGCCCCCGCCGTAAAGGCGACCGCCACGATGGCGGCCAACAGTTTTCTTTTCATCATGACCTCCCGAGGTTGATTTGGACAAACGTTCACAATCCGCGATGTCTATCGACGGGCTCCAAATCTAACGCATAGCAAAAGAAAAACCAAGCGGATTCGATAAATGAAGGCCAAAGATACGGCTTGTCGTCGGCCTGCTGCTTATCCCCTGATCAGGTTCTGAAATAGCTTCTGTATTTCTCCAGTGCCGTGGCGAGCGCGTCGATGTTTTCCAGCGGCACCCCGTCGTCAACCTCTGCAACCAGAATGAGACCGCCTTCGGGACTGCCGAGTTTTTCGACGGCTTCCCGAACATGCGGGTCCATATCAGCAGGACTACAGAACGGGAACATCTGGCGGTCGAGATCGAGTGCGACGCACACCTTGCCCTTGCATACCCTTGCGAGATTGTCGAGGCCGTTGGCGCGGATCTGCGGGTTGATGATGTTGACTCCGCATTCGACCAGGTCAGGAATGATTTCATGGATGTGCCCGTCGGTATGCATATATACGTAATACCCGGCGTCGTGCATCAGCTTGTACAGGTGCTTGTAGCATGGCTTCAGGTATTGCCGCCATTTCGCGGGGCTCATCGGGAGCGATGTCTGCATACCGAGGTCGTCGCCGAAGTAGACGATGCGTTTCTCTTCTCTGGGATTATCCAGCCAGAGTTTGACCTGTCGGATGTTGTACTTAAGAACCGTGTCTATCAGGAGCTGGAGCTCGGGCGGCTCCTCGGCGAAATCAATCATCAATTCCTCGAAGCCGCGAAGATCAGCGAGCCGCAGGTACATGAAGCCATGAGGGAACCCCATGTCCTTTTCCGGCTGTTTGATGCCGCGGACGGATTCGCGTGTCGGGTAGGGGTGGTGTTTGACGATTGCTTCTCGACCAGAATGAATGTTTTCCCAGACGCATCCCCAGGCGTCGGTGTGGCTGCCTTCAACATAGGTACCCTTGATGGCGTCATAGTCGCGCTGCGACTGATTACTGCCGAAAAGAATAGGGTGCTTGCTCGTGATGGCGGTGAGCTGTTCCCTGTACTTTTTCCAGGCGGAAGGAAGAATTCCCATGGTTATCGGAACGTATTCGGGATTCTGGAACAGCATGGCTTTGTAACGGTCGTTCATAATTTCCTCCTCTTTCAATAAATAACAGGGATCATCTTAGAATATTTAATATAGGATTGCTTTCAATCTCATATTGAAGTATAAAAACATACATGAAAAAAGCGCTAATAATGCATGAAGGCTTGGAAATGGTCATGTATGACCTCGCTGAAATCGGACTTCCGGATGTTCCGCTTGTAGGCATTCATAACCTGCGTAGGTCAAAATCAGGGCTCAAGCCGCATATACATCCGGGGGTTATGGAGATCTGCTACTTGGCTAGAGGCGAGCGTGTTTATAATGTTGACTGCAGGGATTACGCGTTTCGCGGCAACGAACTGTTTGTAACATATCCCGATGAGCGGCACGGCAGCGGAGACCATCCGCACGGGAAGGGTTTGCTTTACTGGATGCAGGTGCGTCTTCCCGCGAAACCTGCCCCGTTCCTAGGTCTCCAGGCAAACCATAGCTGGCCGCTGGTCAGGGAGTTGATGCATCTGCCGCACCGAAGGTTCCTGGGAGACAGGAGGCTGAAGCTGTTGTTCGAGGAAATCGCCATCATCTACCGTGACTTCCGAGATGAACCTCTGGCCAGCGTTGAGGTGGCCACTCGCGTTACGCAGTGGCTGATACTTGTGGTCCAATGTTCCGCCGCAGAATCAGCCAGGCGCTACACAACCGACACCAGAAAAGTCACCGACTATATAGCCCGGAATATCGAAGAGCCGATGGGTGTTGATCTACTGGCGACTGTTGCCGGGCTCTCGACTTCACGATTCAAGGCCAAGTTCAGGGAACAGATGGGTATTGCGCCTGCAGAATATGTTTTACGGGAGAAGGTGGCGTATGCAAAAGAATTGCTGGAAAAAGGGAGTTCGGTAACGGATGCTGCATATCAGTTGGGTTTTTCCTCTTCACAGTATTTTGCGACGGCGTTCAAGCGTATTCTGAACATCACTCCCCGGCAAGTCCGGACAAAGGGCGATACGGCTTGATTGACAGGAAGGCAGGGCAGATGACCATGCCTTCGACTACGTCAACTGGGTCGGCTTCTACCGGCGCACTACTTTCTGAATTTGGATACCCTGAAAGTGGGACCTTACCAGGGTTCCCATGGTTGCCTAACAATCCATATCGGGCGCGGGGTTTGCGGTGCTTGCGTGCGCACTGCCGCCGTGCAGGTCGAGAACGACGTGTCAAAAGCCCTGCACCACATCGCCTGTTCTGCCGAAACCAAGGCGGAAATCGTTCTGCCGGTCTTCGGGCGACACGGTGGAGTCATCGCCGTTCTGGATATTGATTCCACCGTTGCCCATGTCTTCGATGCGGTGGATATCATGCATCCAGCAGTTTAGGAACCGAATGCAGCGTAGCGGCTGGCGATGTCCTCGTTGCCGAGCCGGGGACCGGAGCGGATCACGAAACGATACTGGAATCTGACGCTGGTACCCTGCTTCAGGCTGAAGTTCAGAACGTCCTTGCCGGCGCTCAAGGCGGCTTGGCCTAGGGGATTGGCGGCATAGAGGCCATAACCTCGCGCATGCCAGTACGTGGGGTAGCCGGGGTTTTTCGGATGATCGACCATGATCACGGATACCTCTTCTGCGCCCAGGCGCCCCGCCAGAGTCCATCCAGCGGCCACGCGTGCCCCAAACGCTGCTGAAGTAGCGCCCCGTGACTCCATCGTTGTTCAGTACCGGCACGGCGGTAGGACGACCTTCTGCGTCAGTGAAGACCTCGGGTTGCGACGCGGGCTGCTCGAGCCCGCGCGCCACGCGGATGGCGATCATACCTTCCTTAATCGGTACGCTCAGCGATCAGCGGCGAGCCGTTCGGCCTTAACCAGTCGGCAGAGAAGGAGAGAAAGGCTGTCGAGCCATCCTCACGAGCATCAATGATCTCACGATGCCGGATGGTTCCGAACTTGTGCTTCCGGTCTGCAGGGATAGCCTCCGGGTGGTTCCAGAAATCCAGCCCGTTCACATTACCATAGTTTAACCAGATACCGACGTGGTGCGGGTGGTCAACGCGTTCTCCGGCCACGCGGTCCAGCGGGAATGCACGCGTAACCCGTTGCCCGCCTGCAGTGACAACTGGGTATAGCACCGGTTTCATGATGCTGTCCGGGTAGATACAGGCCGTGAATAACTCACCATCGACAAGCACATCGACGCGTTTACCTCCATCATCGCGAACGAAAGTTAAGTGGGATTTAATGGGGTGTTCATCAGTTCTACTCATCGTCGGGTTCGATATGGGCCACCACATCACGGACTTCCGGGAGCGCGTCCAGCACCCGGTGCTTCAGCCGGGTCGAGATATCGTGTCCCTGCCGGACCGAATACGCGGCCGGAACCAGCACATGCAGATCAAGATGGTAGCCGGGGCCGACCTTGCGGGTTCGCATGGCATGCACCGAACTGACACCCTCGATGGACTCGCAGACCTCCCGGATTTGACGGCACAGCGTATCGGGTGCACCCGCATCCAGCAGATCCGCCGCCGCCGACCGGATTATGCCCCAGGCGGCATGCAGGACAAACCCGGACACAATGACCGCGCCGATATGGTCAACATACGCCCACTCCGGTTTGAGGCGGGCAATCAGGATGGCCGCCGCCGCCGGGATGGAGCTGAAGGCATCGCTGCGGTGGTGCCAGGCATTCGCAATGACGGCCGAGGAATTCAATCGTCGCCCCGTCCGAACCGTCCATTGATACAAGGCTTCCTTGATCACCAGCGATCCAATCGCGGCCCATAACGTGTACCATGCAGGCGATGAACTGTGCTGGACATGCAGATCCTGCATTGAACTAACCGCCATGCCGACGGCAACGGCCACTAAAAGGAGGCCGATCACCATCGTCACCAACGTCTCAATACGCCAATGACCGTAAGGGTGCTGCTTATCCGGCGGGGCGCTCCAGAATGGAACCCCCAGCAGAACAGCCACATCCGTAACCATGTCCGACAGGCTGTGCAGGGCGTCCGCAACCATCGCCTGGCTTCCGCCGAAGATGCCTGCCGCCATCTTCAGTCCGGTGAGTAGCAGATTGATAACCAGACCACCAAACGTAACCCGATACACGGCACGGCATAAGGTTTCGCGATTTTCAGAAGACTCAGCCATAACTAACCTCTCGTAGGCCTAAAGCTCATGCCCGGGATGGCTGCAGGTCGGCGCCGTGCCGATCGGTCCATACGTGTAGGTTCCGCCCTCGGGGCAGACCGGGGTGGTTAGACCCTTCATATATTGCTCAACCGCCGGGTTGACCACCGGATCGCCATCGTTCTTGCTCATTTCCATGGCCCACTGCTCCTTGGCGGAATCAATCATACGCAGGTTGTTGATGCAGGCATTCTGCGTAGACATGGTACGCGCCCGGACAAACGAGGGAATGGCGATACCCGCCATGATACCGACGGGCAGCGCAAGGGCGCTGCCGATAACCTGCTGACCGCCCGATGCACTAACCCCGCTGACCTGGACCCCGGTGCGGTGGTTGTAGAACGTGAATGCGGCGGAGGTATCGAACCCTTCCTCCAAGCTCTTGAGCAAATCAATCATCGCCGTGAACTCCTCGCCGGGGGCATTCTGGCCGACGGACTGATCGCGCACCGAACGGATAGCGTCGCCAAGGCGGCGACTGACGAATTGGATCCCGTTGTTGGGCTCCGCCGACGTAAAGGCCGCCGTGAACTCCGGCATCGATTTCAGCCCACCTCCCTTGGTCGCGGCATCCAGGGCACTGTTCACGACATCGGAGGACGTGCCGATCAACAGGTAATTCCCATGCGTGGCCAGCGTGAGCTGCACCGGGAACGGGGCAGGGATCGGGATCGGTACGTTATAAACTGTGGCATCCCCGACACGCATCTCGGGCAGCGGCATCGCCAGTGCCGTGGCAAACGAGCGTTTGATGCTGTCGATGATCGTGCTGTCATTCACCGCCATGATGATGAGCAGCGAGGGCGCGGGAATCGCCAGCGCCCCGTCCACAGGAATGGTCGCGGTAGCGGTAGACGAAAGCTGGAGCGCGATCGCCCCTTCTGCCGCCATCGAGGCGATCAGCGCATCCGCACTGACACCCGCCTGAGACGCGAACATATCCAACCCCATCTGCATCCCCTGGACAGCCTCGCTGCCGCCGAGCTCGGCAACACCGCTTCTGATCAATTGCCAGAGCACCTTCGGATCGCCAGTACCGGAACGGGCAAACACCGTATCCTTGGGCAGATAGGCGTGGATCCGCATCAGGGACGGATCGCCTCCCACCAGCGCCATCCACAACGGAAGACGCGCCGCTGCGGCATCGCGCGCCATGAAGGTTTTGATGTCATGGCGTCCGTCGGCTCGCGGGACACTGCTGAACCCAAGCCCCTTGACGGCGTAGAACCCGTTGGCCTTGAGAAACGCGGATACTTTATCGATCGTTCCGGTGATATCGGTCCCCTCCAATGCGGCGGCAGGAACGACGGACGCCGCGTCCTTGATTAAGGCCACCGCTTTTTCAAGCAGTCCATCCACATTTGCAACCACCATCAGATCGCCGCCCGGATCAAGGTGGGCGTTGACGTCATTGAAGACCTGGCGACTCGCCTCCGGAGACCGGGGGGTAGCGGCCAGCGCCAGCATCGGGGCCAGGGTGGCCAAGGCGATTGATGTTGCGTAGCGTTTGTTCATGATTTCCTTTCGCTGTTTTTATTTACACTATCTAAGACGGGATAAATGAACTCAGGGTGCTGGCGGTACAATAAACGACAGGTATAAGGCCCACCATGTCGAGCCCCAGAACATCCAGAGCAAGGCGGCCAACGCGATGTAGGGACCGTAAGGAATGCGACTCTGCATATCCTTGCGGCGGCTTAAGATCAGGAGCAGTCCGACAACCGTACCCGCCATCGAGGAGAAGAGGATGGTGAAACAAACGGCTTGCCAACCGAAGAAAGCCCCGATCGCCCCCATCAGCTTGACATCCCCGAAGCCCATGGCCTCCTTCTTGAAGATGAACTCACCGAGCATGGCGACACCATAGAGGATGCCAAAACCGAAGGCGGCACCGATCACGCTTTGCAGCAACGAGGCACCGATGGTGGTCTGACCATGAAGCGCCGGAACCAGCGCACTGGCGACCAGTCCGCAGGCGATCCCGCCGAGCGTCACCCGGTCGGGTATGATCATGTGCTCGAAATCCACGAACGTTCCCAGGACCAACCCCATGATGACAAGCCAGAACAGCGGGACAAGCGCCACGTCCGTAACCGGCGACAGCCCCAGGAGGCGCGTCCCGCCCTCCATGTCGAACTTCAGCCAGGCCAGCAGGAACAAGAGCGCCGTCAGGATCTCGACCAACACATAGCGCGGCGAGATCCGGATGCCGCAGCGGGCGCATTTCCCTCGCAGGTAGAGAAACGCCAGAACCGGGATGTTCTGGTACCAGCGAATCGGTTGTTTGCAGGCGGGGCAATGTGATCCCGGCCTGGACACAGATAGATCAAGGGGGATGCGGTAGATGCATACATTCAGGAAGCTGCCAATGCAAGCACCCCATGTCACCGAAAGCACGGTAAGAAACGCATACCATGGAAAATCCATCGTCGCCAGCCATTCATTCATGATGACATCCTTCAGGTTGGGTAAACCGATTCCTCAAGAGCCCGCCGCATGGCCTCGACATCGGGTTTCTGGCCGGTCCATATCTCGAACGAACGGGCACCCTGATGCAGCAGCATACCCAGTCCGTTGGCCGTCCTGGCCCCCGCCGTTGCCGCCTCTGCCATGATCCCGGTAGACGGGAACATATAGATCAGATCAAACAGCATCTGCCCGGCGCGAAAGGCGTCCGCCGCAAGCAGCGGCACATCGGTCGTTTTCATGCCGACCGGGGTCGCCTGGATGACCAGCGACGCCGTCCGTGATGCCGCCGACCAACCCGCTGCGGCGGTACCTGCGCTGCGGACCTCGACGGCGGGGGCCAGACGGCGGATCTCGTCCATCACCGCATCAATCCGGGATTGCTCGATATCGCTCACCGTGATCTGGGCGGCACCCTCCACGGCACAGGTGATCGCTACCGCCCGCCCCGCGCCCCCGCAGCCAAGGACGAAGACCGACAATCCCTGAAGCGATAAGCCAAACGATTCCTTCAGCGCCGCCACAAAGCCATCGCCATCCGTGCTGTGTCCCTTGATCCGCCCATCCGCGAGGAATTCGATCGTATTTACGGAACGTGCCAGCTCGGCGGAGCGGGCGTGCTCATCCACCCCGCGGAAGGCAACCTCCTTGAGCGGCACGGTGAGGTTAACACCGCCAAAACCCATCTGACGCATGCTTTTCAGGACCGACATCAAATAATCGGGGGCAACATCGAACGCCAGATAAATGGCGTCGAGACCGAGCGACTGGATCGAGCGGTTGTGCATGATCGGCGACAGCGTATGTCCGATGGGATGGCCCAGTACGGCATACGGCGTAGTATGTCCACTAATGTGCATGGTATAAACTCCTTGATTGCTTACGGGGTGGGCTCGCCCACATCGTCGGTCAACACGACAGGCGCGGGCATGGACAACATCCGGTTGACGCACGACAGGTACGCACGCGCGCCCGCCTCGATGATATCGGTACTGGCGGCTTTCGCACTCAGCGTCATGCCGCTGTCAAAGGCAACCCGCACACTGACCTCGCCCATCGCATCCTTGCCGGTGGTAATCGCCTGCAACGTAAAATCGGTCAACGTTCCGTGGACGCCGGTGATCCGGTCGATCGTCTTCAGCGCGGCATCCACGGGACCATCGCCACAGGCGGCATCCTGGAAGACCTCATCGCCCTTGCGCATCCGCAGCGTGGCGGTCGGCACCGTACTGGTTCCCGTTGAGACGTGCAGCGACTCCAGCGTATACACGGCATTCGTCTCGACCATCTCCTGATGGGCGATCATCAGCAGATCGTCGTCATAAACCTGCTTCTTCTTGTCGGCCAGCACGATAAAGCGCTCGTACGCACGCTCCAACTCCTCGGTTCCCAGCACCAGCCCCATACCCTGCAGATGATGCTTGAAGGCATGACGTCCGGAATGCTTGCCCAGAACCAGCTCCGTAGCCTCGATGCCGACGTCCTGCGGACGCATGATTTCGTAGGTGGAACGATCCTTCAACATGCCGTCTTGATGGATACCTGACTCGTGTGAAAAGGCGTTCGCACCGACAATCGCCTTGTTGCGCTGCACGTTCATGCCGGTCAACTGACTGACCAGGCGACTGGTCTTGTATAGACGCTCGGTCTTGATATCGGTGTACAACCCATTGAACTGGTCGGCCCGCACCTTCAAGGCCATGACGATTTCCTCCAGGGCGGCGTTGCCTGCCCGCTCCCCCAGCCCGTTGATCGTACATTCCACGCCCCGCGCACCAGCCTGGATAGCAGCCAGCGAATTGGCAACCGCCAGCCCCAGATCATTGTGGCAATGCACATTGATGATGGCGTTGTGGATGTTTGGCACCGTATCAAACAGGCGCCTGATGACATCGCCGAACTCGCTGGGAATCGAATACCCGACGGTATCCGGGATGTTGACGGTGGTCGCCCCGGCATCAATCGCCGCCTCGACCATCTGCGCCAGGAACTC
>DIZZ01000239.1 GCA_002428045.1 Verrucomicrobia bacterium UBA6015 | reverse complement strand
GGCTTATCTAAGTGCCATTCGATTAATGTCGACAATCGGCAATGGCTTGTGTACAAGTCTGCCCCGTTATGTGTGGCGGTATCCCGGAATACGGTTTGATTCCGTAGCGGACCCACCGCTGTAAGCGGGGACTGGACTCCCTCTCGGTGCCACTCGGTCTAACGGTTATCCGTTGGTTTCGGGGAAGGCTGGGGAGTTCGGGGTGATCCGTGAGCCAGAAGACCTGTCGCCACACGCATGTTGGGGAGTAGCCGAGCCTGACGGTAAAGGGATTCGGAAAACGTGAGTACGTTTTCGGAGTGTCTTTATGAAGGCGATTTGTGTTCCTGAAGTCGGTCGATTCCTGTATTCCGAGGTGGCTGTTCCGGTGCCTGCCGCCCGTGAGTTGCTGGTTCGCGTCACCGTCACCGGGGTATGCCGGACGGATCTTAAGATCATTGAGCAAGGGCATCGCGATCTACGGTTGCCTCGCATTCCCGGTGAGGAAATTGTCGGTGAGGTCGTCGGCAGCGGCGATCCGAAAGACAGGGGATGGCTTGGTCAACGCGTCTATGTTTACCCGGGAACCTGGTGCGGCACCTGTGATTGCTGTCGGCGTGATGCCTTCAACATGTGCCGCGACATGCGCATTGCCGGATTCCATCGTGATGGGGGCTTCGCCGAGTTCGTTAGCGTACCTCGTCAGACCGTGATTGCCTTGCCGGATGGTCTGGAGGATGATGTTGCCGTCTTTGCTGAACCGCTTTCCTGCTGTATCAATGCCCTTGAAATGGCACGAGTAACCGCTGGCGAACGCCTTTGTATTTTCGGTGCCGGCCCGGCAGGCACGCTGCTGGCGAGGCTGGCTGCGGTGCGGGGTGCCGCTGTCTCGGTCGTCGATCCCGATCCTGTGCGTGCCTCTAGGCATCGACACGGTGTTCCGTTCGAAGGCGTGTATGATGTGGCGATTCCCGCCGTGGGTTCGGCGGATGCCTATCGGGAGGCGTTCCGCTGTCTCGCCCCGCGCGGCCGCTTGGTTGCCTTTTCGGGGTTGCCCACAGGCGCATCGCCAACCATCGATTTAAATGGATTGCATTACCAAGAGCAAACCGTGGTCGGTGCCTATGGATGCCACTACCGGCATGGCGAGGAAGCGATCCGGCTGCTGGCACGGCGAGAGATCCGAACCGATGACCTGGTGACCCATCGGTACGGGCTCGATCAGCTTGCCGATGCCCTGGATGTGGTTCGCTGCCGACGTGGACTCAAGGTGCTGTTGTATCCAGGCCAATCGCCGGCCCGGTCGTTTAGATAAAATATAAAGTTGAGGGAACGATCATGATCGATGTTGACGCCATGAGGGATTTCGGGGGCTGCATCCAGCGGCTGATCAAGGGGCAGTCGCTGTCGCGCGCTGAAGCCTATCTGCGCATGTCGGAGGTGCTGTGCGAGAAGCAACCCGATCTGCATCAGGGCGCATTTCTGGCAGCGCTGGCAGCGAAGGGCGAGACAGAGGAGGAAATCGTTGGCGTATGGGAGGCCATCGATCGACACGACACCGTGCATGTCGATATGGAAGGCCCATTACTGGAAAATTGCGGGACGGGGATGGATGCCATCAAGACGTTCAATGTCAGCAGTGCGGCGGGTATCGTCGTGGCGGCCTGCGGCGTCAAGGTGGCTCGGCATGGTGCGAGGGCGATCACGTCGAGCTGCGGGACGGTGGATGTGCTTGAGGCGTGTGGTGTGGATGTGGACGGTACGGCAGTTGGGGTTGCTGCCAGCATTGCATCGTGTGGTATCGGCCTGTTCAATGGCATGAGCGCGGAGATTCACAAGGGCGGGCTGGCTCGGATTCTTGGAATGATCCGGTTTGGCTCGGTTCTGAATATCGCGGCGTCTCTCGCCAGTCCGGTGCGTGCGTCCTTCGGTGTGCGAGGGGTTGCGGCGCTTGAGCAGGTGCCGATGACATCCCGCATCATGCGGGCGATCGGTTATCAACGCGGTATGGTTGTGCATGGGACTGATCGTGTTAGCGGACGCGGAATGGATGAACTATCCGTTTGCGGCCCGACGTACATCATGCATTTTGATGAAACCGATTGCCGATCCCAGATTCTCGCTCCCGCGGATGTCGGTTTACGCGAATATCCGGTGGCGGCGATCCAATCGCTGGGGTGTGTCGAGGCCGAGGCTCAGCGGTTTGTTTCGGTGATTAGCGGAGGCGCACAAGGGGAGGCCTGTGAGGACTTCACGGTATTGAATGCGGCGGCAGCACTGATGATTGCCGGGCAATGTGAGGAACTGCGCGAGGGGATTGAATACGCCAGGACGGTGATCCGATCCGGCGCGGCAATCCAGAAAATGGCCCAATGGGTGCGCCGGCAGAACCGGGATCCTGAGGCAGGCAGCGCCCGTCTCTCGGCTCGCCTTGGCTGCTTCAGCGCAATACGGCATGTACGGCATTGATCAGATCCTGAGCCAGTGAACTGAACATGAAAACATCCACCGACTGTATGCTCTCCGGCGTGGGCTTCGTGGTTCGCGTGGTATCGTGGATGATGATCGGCGTATGCATCGAGGTCGGCATGGTCTTGATCAGCCGGGCCACGACCGACCCGTTCATATTCGGCAGGAGATCCTTCATGATGACGACCGAAGGGTGGACAGCCACGGTTCGCTCAAGCACTTCCGGTCCGTTCTTTGCCAGATGCACATCAAACCCGCAGTCCTTGAACATCTGCAGGTAGAGCCGTCCCATATCCGGATCGTCTTCCCCGATCACCACCCGTATGGCGGTATGGTCCCCTGCGGTAACGCCCAGCGGTGGACGCTGCTGAAGCTGCCGTTCGGTTA
The DNA here is from genome assembly GCA_002428045.1 of Verrucomicrobia bacterium UBA6015. Lineage (GTDB taxonomy): Bacteria > Verrucomicrobiota > Kiritimatiellia > UBA8416 > UBA8416 > UBA8416. Next base: position 14,443 of record DIZZ01000239.1, on the reverse strand, counting down.
GAATCGCACGAATCTTGCGGATAAGGTCCAGTTCCGAGCAGGGCTTGGGCAGGAATCCATCCACCGCTACGCTGTCAAAGAAATCCTTCATCACGGCACGGGCGGTCAACACCAATACGGAATACTTCAGTGTGCCGTCGGGATTGGAGATCCGCTTGAGGAACCCGATGCCCCCCATCCCAGGCATGTTGATGTCCAGCACGATAATGTCCGGTTGGAATTTTTCGAGCACCTTGAGCGCGTCCTCGGCGCTGCCTGCGGTACGGACATCGAAATTCTCATGCTTTAAGAAATCTTCAACAATCCGGGCAAGGTGCTTGTCGTCGTCTACAAACAGGATCCGTTCCTGTGTCTTCATAAGGTCTCCCTTTCATCGTATACCTGAGCGTGCTGGTGCCTGCTCCGAGGCGGCAGGAATGCACGGTCAATAGCGTCAAAAATTGCGTCCGGATTCGCTTTTCGCATAAACACCGGCACTGAAAAACCGGACAGGATGCTCGTCTCATTCGGGGAAGGGGGGCTTTCCGCGAGGAACAAGACGGGCAAATGTCGGAGTTGAGAGTCGGCTTTCAAATGCATGACCATCTCGATGGCATCAATGTCCGGCAACGGGCCATTAATGATGGCAAGCTGGTGATGTCCATCACGAAGCTGTTGAAGTGCCATGTTGCCACTGGGGTTGCAGGTTAGCAGGTATCCCCGTTCTGCCAAGGGTGCTGATAGCGAGCTACAGATGTCGGCGTTGCCGCAGGCAATCAGGATCTCTGGTGGTGTGACCGTGGGAAGCCAGACCAGAACCGCAGTGCCTTGCGGTGCGTCAGGCGGCGGGCTGCTGATGGCGAGAATACCGTGATGCCGATCCACGATTTCCTTGGTAATGGCCAGGCCGAGGCCTGTGCCGCCGACTTGTTCCCCGACACGGAAGAAACGCTCGGTAACGCGCGAAAGGTATTGCTCGGGAATGCCGATGCCGGTATCCGTAATGCGGCATCCGATCCCTTCAACCCCGTCTTGCGTCATTCTCCTGATCCTGATGGTGATGGAGCCCCCTGCGGCGGTGAATTTGGTGGCATTATTTAAGATGTTGATGACAACCCGTTCGATCTTGGGTGCATCGCATTCCACGAATCCATAACCCTGCGGACCGTCGATGTGCAGCGACAAGCCTGCGCCTTCCACCTCCTGCCGGAGGGCTTCAACGGCGTCCATGACGAGGGGAACAAACGGTATCCGCTGCGTGTTAAGGTCCAGTTTGCCAGCCTCAATCCGGCTGAGGTCAAGGATGTCGCAGACGGTCCGCTCCAGGCGCCAGCCGTCTTCAAGCATCATGGACAGGTAGCTGGCAACGGCAGGCGGGATGGGGCCGGCGACGCCACGGAGCAGGCTTTCGGCGGCATGGATCAGTGTTGTGAGCGGGGTGCGCAATTCATGTGACACATTGGAAACAAAGAGACTTTTGGCAACGTCATGTTCGCGCAGTTTAGAAATGGCTTCGTGCAATTCCTTTTCTGCACGCAGGCGATCTGCGATCTCGTTCTTGAGTTCATTGTTGGTGGTTTCAAGGTTGGCTGTCCGTTCGGCGATCAGCTCCTCAAGGTGGTCTCGGTACTGCCGCAAGGCCTCTTCGTCAAGTCGTCGTTTAGTGGTGTCGATGAACGAGAAGACCAGATGGGTGATGGTATTGTTCTCGTCGACACAGCTTGAGATGGCGGTATGGACATAGAACGGATCGGACATGGCTTCGCGATGCGCCTCCAGTTCCCCGTTCCATGTGCGGTTGATCATCGCGGCCTCCATTGCGGCCTCGATCGCTGCCGGGGCATGGAAATAGTCCTGGATCCTTGGGAAGGGCAGGGGGGCGTCCGGCCCGCCCATTTGCCAGAGCAACGGGATGGCGGGATTGGTATAGATGATGGCACCGTCATCGGTCGTGATGGCGATCGCGCTGGCAGCATTCTGCACGGCGTTATGGGTGATCCGCAACTGTTCCTCGACTTGGCGCCGGAGGCTGATGTCGCGAAGGAAGAAGCACAGGTCGTGCGAGGAGGCTCGATCCAGGCAGGTTGCCGATATCTCGGTAGGGAAAAGGCTTCCATCCTGGCGTATGCAGTAAGCCTGGAGCAGGGTGTAGCGTGAGGATTGCACATTGCTGACGATGGTCCCGAGAATATCGGCATCTACCCCCGGAACAAACTCGCTGATATGCTGACCGAGGATCTCCGCGACGGGACGACCGAAGTAATGCAGCGCCCGGTCATTGGCATTTTTGATGACCCCGTCGTAACGGGTAAGCAATACGGCGTCGTAAATGGATTGCAGCAGGATATCGAAATCCGTGCCCTCTGGATTGGCTGCTTGCCTCCGAATGACAGGTCCGCTTGAATGCGGCAAGGAGGCTGGCTTGCGCTTGCTCTCTTCAAGGAGTAAATCGATGCGCATGGTGCGCGCATATGTCTTGTCGAATTTCATTTGTTTTCCAGCGGTACCAAAACACATGACCTACGAGTTAATATCCGAATTATGCATGATCGTTCCCGCCCTGTCTAGTTTTCAGTTGATCGAAACCTTTATTTCAAAATACTTGATTAAATGAGCGATGACGATGTATTCTCAATGTTTTGTGACGAGATGACGGAGATAGAGCTATGAAAGCAGCAGATAAGACAACCAAGACGAAACCCGAGCTGGCCCCCGACCCGACGGTGGAAACCGCGCCGAAGGATGGCGAGACGATGGCAGATGCAGGCGATGCCGCAGCCTCTCCTGCCGCCTCTCCTGAATCTGGAAGCCAGGCGCCAACGAGTGCCGATGAGCGCCTGTTACGGCTTCAGGCGGATTTTGACAATTTCAGGAAGCGGGTGTTGCGCGAGAAGGAGGATTTATACCGGCGTGCAAACGAGGACATCATGGAGGCGCTCTTCCCGGTGATGGATCATCTGGAGCTGGCCTTGTCACATGCCAGGGATGCAGGGTCGAATGATTCGATCGTCCAGGGGTTCAGAATGGTTGGGGAGCAACTGTCCTCAACGATGACGAAGTTCGGGCTCACACCGATCACGACCGACGGTGTTGCGTTCGACCCGAACGTGCATGAGGCGATCCTTCAGATGCCGTCAGCAGAGATCCCGGAAAATCATGTCGTCTCGCGCACCCGTGCTGGCTATATGCTGGGCAACCGGGTCTTGCGTGCAGCGCAGGTTGTGATCTCCAGTGGTGCCCCAGGCAGCAGCACGGATCAGGGTGACGGCAACGGGCAAGCGTGATTCGATATCGCGCACGACGTATCTGGATTAAGAACAGGGGGCTATAGTGGCGGCTAAACAGGATTATTATGAGCTTCTCGGCGTGGAACGATCGGTCTCTCCCGAGGATTTGAAAAAGGCCTATCGTAAGATGGCCATGAAGTATCATCCCGATCGGAATGCCGGCGACAAGGCGGCCGAGGAAAAGTTCAAGGCGGTCTCCGAGGCGTACGAGGTGCTGAGTGATGCGTCGAAGCGCCGCCAGTATGACCAGTACGGGCACGATGGGCTGAAATCCTCGTTCGGTCCCGGAGGCTTCGATTTCGGACGCGATTTCACGCATGGCGCAGACCTCCAGGATATCCTTGGCAGTATATTCGGTGGTGGTGGCGGGCTTTTCGACGGGTTTTTCGGTGGTGGTGGCGGAGGTGGCCGCCGGCAGTCGTCCCGTTCGTCCGGCCCCCAGTCGGGTGCGGATCTGCGGTTCGATCTTGAGATCGATTTTGAAGAGGCCGCTTTTGGATCCGAGCGCGAACTGACACTCCCAATCTCGGATCAGTGCGACCCCTGCGAGGGCAGCGGGGCGGCAGCTGGCAGCAAACGCGAGGCGTGTCGGCAGTGCGGCGGACATGGAGCCGTGATTTCCGGCAACGGCCTTTTCCAGATTCGCCAGACCTGCCCTGTGTGCGGGGGCGAGGGGACGATCATCCGAAATCCCTGCAAGAACTGCAGCGGTACCGGTCGTGTAAAAAGTCATAAACGTATTACGCTTAAAATTCCAAAAGGGGTTGAAACCGGATCCCGCTTGCGCATTGCGGGCAAGGGGGAGGGGGGCGTGCGGGGCGGTCCGTCAGGCGATCTTTATGTGATCCTGCACGTCAAGGCGCATGCCTTGTTTCAGCGACGCGAGGATGATCTTTTTTGCGAGGTTCCCGTGCCCTTCGACATGCTGGCGATTGGCGGAACCATCCAGGTTCCGACGATTGACGGCTTTGCCAAGCTCAAGATCGACCCCGGTACGGAAACCGGCAAGGTGTACCGGCTGCGTGGTAAAGGCATGCCCAATGTCGACGGTTTTTCGCGCGGGGATTTGCATGCGCAGGTGATCCCGGAAGTCCCTGTCAATCTGAATGCCAGGCAGAAAAAAGCATTGGCAGAGTTCCAAGACGCCTCAGAGGATAGCAACTATCCGCTGAGGAACCGTTACATGGATCAGGCCGAGCAGTTCTTTGAACGCCGCAAGGTGATCCAGAAGAATTAGTGCGGATAGTGGACTTCCGCCGTGATCGAAATGCCGCCGCGTGGATTGAACACGCCCTTGACGATCGCCTGGCGAGGGTGAATCGTGGACACAAGATCGTCGAGGATGCGGTTGACGACCTCCTCATGGAAGGTTCCGTGATTGCGGAAGGCGAATAGATACAGCTTGAGCGATTTACTCTCGACGCAGCGCTTATCGGCGATATAGCGAATGGTGATGTGGCCGAAGTCAGGCTGACCGGTCATCGGGCAGAGCGCTGTGAATTCAGGACAGTCAAACTGGATCCAGTAATCCCTATCCGCATAGCGGTTCTCAAAGGCTTCCAGCCGGGCATTGTCCGGATGGTCGGGATACACGGTTTTACTCTGGCCAAGGAGCGTTAATTCACTTCGTATTTCACTGGGCTTATCCATGGGCAAATCCTTCCGGGGTGATGCAATTTCGAACGACGATTCCTTTATAGGTTAACGCCTTCGGCAGCGCAACTTGATTCTTGGTTCATGTTTTTGAACGCGACTATTGATTTTATAAACCCATTAGGGTAGGCTTCGCAATATGACTTGTGGCAGAACTATTGTCGTTCATCTAGGTACGCTTAAGCGGCACGTCCTCGTGGCCGGGGTTGCGCTCGGCGCTCTGGCCTCCTGTATGGGGTGCAGTCGTGTGGGAACGCTGGATGGCAAGGAGCGCAACAACCAGATCGTTGCCAAAGCCTACGAGATGACTGATCAGGGCGACTATACCAAGGCGAGCGCACTATTCAAGGAAGCCCTTGATGCGTACCCGACTATGGCTCGTCCGCATCTGGACCTGGCGCTGCTGCTGCATGATCGCCAGAAAGACTTCTTGCGTGCTATCTACCATTATCAGCGTTATCTGGAATTGCGTCCGGATGCCGAAAAAAAGGAAATGATCCAGGGTCGGATACTACAGGCCGAACGCGCGTTTGTGGCTCAGCGGGTAACCGTCAATCAAGCCGATGGCATCTCCGCCACGGAGCTGTTTGATGAAAATCAGCGGTTGCAGCAGGAATTGGAACAACTCAACCGGACGTTGGTCAGCCAGACGGAGGAACTGAACTCCTTGCGTAACGCCGAGCGACAGCGCGTGCGAGCAGAAGTCATATCCGGTGCCGCGAATAGCGCCAATCCCGTAGCGTCCCTGCCGCCGGTGCAAAATGCCGAACCCGTGATTATCGAGGTGGTTCGACCATCATTAACCGACGATGAGGATGACGTGCGTGGGAGTCCGACCATCGCGCCCAAGCCTGTCGCCTCCACGACGACGATGGCCCCTCCCTCCGTTCCTGTCTCTGCGCCTACTGCCACGTTTACGCCACGGCCCGATCCAATCCCCCTCCGTCCGACGGCAGAAGAAATCGAGGCAACCCTTCCCGCAATTGCCATGGAGAATCCTGTGTCCGCCTCGAGACGCACATACACCGTCCAGCGTGCTGACTCGCTATCCAAGATCGCCTTCAAGGTGTATGGGGACGCCACGCTATGGCGGAAAATCCAGGAAGCCAACTGGCAGGTGATGGGGGATTCGGTCAATGTGCGGGTGGGGCAGGTTTTAGAAATTCCAGAGTAAATTAAACGTAAGGGTAGGGGATATGGCCAAGCATTTTACTGATTTTGATTTATCCAGCCAGGCGGAAACGACCGAGGAGCGGGAGCCGCCAGTATCGGCAGCGGAACGGATGGCGAAGCAAAAGGATGATATCGCCAACCAAGTGGCCAATGCGGCCGAGGAAATCGAGCGGTTGCGTATGCGGCAGGAAGAGCTGGAGTACGCCAAGAAGGCGTTACACGAGTTGAACCGCAAGCAGGATCGCTATGATCATGGCAAAAAGGAGATCATCGCCAATCTGGACCGTAGCGTGCTGCAGATGGAGAAGGACGAGGTTCGTGCCGGACGCATGGTCGAACTCCTGTCCACGACCCGTGCGCAGTTCAAGGAAACACTTACGGAATTGCGTGGTATCCATGAGGAAGGCTGGGGGGAAAACGACTTCGAGGAGGAGCTTGATCGAGCGCTGGTGGTAACGGAAAACGCCAGGATGCTTTACAACAAGTCGATAGCCAAGATCGATGCCGAAAGCTGGCAGCGTGGAGAGCGGCCCGCCAGTACACTAATGAGCCGGGATGGGGTGGATGGCGCATCGATCGCGGAAAAGGGATTTCTTTTCTGGCTTAAGGTGGGCGTCGCTTTATCGCTGCCGATGTTCCTGGCGCTTCTGGGGATTGCTGCCCTGTTTTTCTGGATATCAGGTAAGTAGTTATAGATATGTCACCTCGCTTCAGAACGAAAGTTCCGCTGGTCTCTCGTGATCTTTCCCGTACCGGTCGGTTTGTCAATCCGCGGGGCCTGCTGGATGCCCATTCGGATCGTGATCAACAGCGCGGTCGTTTCGCCAATCATGACCGGGTTGCCATGTGCCTGCTTAAACGGGAATGGGCCTCCTCGCTGCCTGTGCGTCGCGAGGTGCAGATCGCCCGCAATCGACGCCGTCTGAAAATCGTGATGTTCGCGATGATTGCCTGCTGGCTCTGTGGACGTTTTCTGATTTAATCATACGGCGGTTCTTGCATGTCGCGAGTCGATCTGCAATAATCCTCAAGTCATATGAAAATAAAAATACTACCTTCGTTGCTGGCCGCCGATCCCGGATATCTTGCAGACGCTGCTCGCAAGGCTCAGTCGTCAGGTGCCGATGCTCTGCATCTGGACATCATGGATGGGCATTTCGTACCCAATATCAGCATGGGGCCCGCCGTTGTCGAAATGGCCCGCCGTGAAGTTGACATCCCCCTTAACGTCCACCTGATGCTGAGCCGCCCGGATCTGTATGTTAAACCCTTCATCGAGGCAGGTGCCGATACCGTGCTGATCCATATCGAGGCGGAGTGCGACGTGTTGGCCTGCCTGCGCCGGATAAGGGCGCTCGGTGCCAAACCGGGGATCACCATGAATCCGGATAGCGAAGCAGCCTTGCTGTTTCCGGTACTGTCTGAGGTCGACGAGGTGCTTGTCATGACGGTACGCCCGGGGTACGGAGGGCAACGGTTCATGGATATGATGCTCCCTTCCATTCGACGTGTTCGCAACGAGGCCAATCGGCAAGGTCTTGCCGATCTCACGCTCATGGTCGACGGCGGGATCAACCCCGAGACGTCCGCGTTATGCGCACAACACGGCGCGGACGCGTTTGTCGCCGGGACCTTTCTTTATCGTAGCCCTGACATGGCGTCCGAGATCCGGAATCTCCGTTGCCATGCTGAACAATCTTTCGCACGAAACTAAACATCACGGGATCCTTTATGCCTGACATTTCGCACACTCGTAACTTCTGTATCATCGCCCATATCGACCACGGTAAATCGACGCTGGCGGATCGTATGCTGGAGATGACCCATACCGTCGAAGACCGCCTGATGCGGGAGCAATTGCTCGATGCCATGGATCTGGAGCGTGAGCGTGGCATCACCATCAAGTCGCACCCCGTGACGATGCGTTATGAAGCCCTTGATGGCCAGATTTACGAGTTCAACCTGATCGATACGCCAGGTCATGTCGACTTCACCTACGAAGTCTCCCGCAGCATGGCCGCCTGCGAAGGGGCAATCCTCGTGGTCGATGCTGCTCAAGGGGTTGAGGCGCAAACGGTTGCCAATGCCTATATGGCGATCAACCGGGGGCTTGAGATCATTCCGGTGTTGAACAAGCTCGACCTTCCGAATGCGGATCCGGTGCAGGTTGCGGCGCAGATCGAGGAGATTCTCGGGCTGGATACCAGCGACATCCTGCGCGTGAGCGGCAAAACGGGGGAGGGTGTGCGCGATGTGCTGGAGATGGTGATTAAGAAAGTGCCGCCGCCGGCAGACCACCGAGGCGAAAAAGTGACCCCGCGTGCTCTGGTATTCGACTCCATTTTTGACGCTTACAAAGGCGTGGTGGCCTATGTCCGCGTGGTTGACGGTTCGCTCTCGGTCGGTGATTCGATTCGCCTGATGGCAACGAATGTCGTGACGCAACTGAAGGAAGTCGGTATTTTCTCCCCCAAGCAGGTGCCTCGCAAAACCCTGGAAGCCGGCCAGGTGGGCTATCTGATCGGCACCTTGAAATCGCCTGCAGATATACAGATTGGCGACACGGTGACATCTGAAAAAGGATCATCCACAGAGGCGCTGCCTGGATTTGCACCGATCAAACCCATGGTCTTCAGCGGGATTTACACGGTGGATACAGGCGACTATGAAAAATGCCGCCAAAGCCTCGAAAAGCTGGCGCTGAATGATTCGGCCTTTACGTTTCATGCCGAGAGTTCAACGGCGTTGGGTTTTGGTTTCCGCTGTGGATTCCTGGGCCTGTTGCACATGGAGGTCATCCAGGAACGTCTGCGTCGCGAGTTTGACCTGGATATCATCAGCACCCATCCCGGCGTTGTCTATAAGGTCACCCAGAAGGACGGAACGGTGCTGGAAATCGATAATCCCGTGTTCCTGCCGGACCCCTCACGCATCGAGACGATCGAGGAGCCGGTCATCAGTGCATTCATTATCTGCATGAACGAGCACATCGGGGAAATCCTGCGCTTGATTATGGACCGGCGCGGCGAAGTGACCAAAACAGAATCGATCGATGTATCGCGGGTGATGCTGACATGTACCATGCCGCTGAACGAAATCCTGACCGATTTCCATGACTACCTGAAGAGTGCAACCCACGGGTATGCATCGATGGATTATGAGTACTCGGGGTATCAGATCAGCCCGATCGTAAAGCTGGAAATCCTGCTGAACAGCGAGCCTGTCGACGCCTTTTCAACCATGGTTCACCGCGACAAGGCGGTGGATCGGGGACGGCAAATCTGCAAGGCGCTTAGCGAGGCCATTCCTCCACACATGTTCGCCATCCCGGTGCAGGCCGCCCTGGGGCGTACGGTCATCGCCCGTGAAACGATTCGCGCCTTCCGCAAGGATGTAACAGCCAAATTGTACGGCGGGGATATTACCCGCAAGCGTAAATTGCTTGAAAAACAGAAGGCAGGCAAGAAACGCATGAAACAGTTCGGCAAGGTCAATGTTCCGCAATCCGCCTTCATCTCTGTCCTTAAATCGGGAGCCTCCTAAGATGAATTTCCTTGAGAAACGCAAGCTGGCCAAGACGGCCAAACTGACGATCCAGCAGGCCATTCACGTGGTCAATATGCGTGGCGATCTGATGGATAAAGACGATGTCGACGCGATCAAGCATCATGCTGTGGCGCTTTCCGATGCCATGAAGGGACGCGATCATGCGACCTTGCATGATCGGTTGAATGCCCTGGCCGCCTGCCTTGAGCGGCATACCCTGAAGCATCCGGTGCGGGGTGGGGCGCTTCGTGAGAATTTCGAGGTCCTGGTGGTTGCCATTGCCGTTGCCATGGGGTTGCGTGCCTATTTCATCCAGCCGTTCAAAATCCCCACGGGCTCCATGCAGCCGACGCTTTACGGCATCACGGCAACGTCCGATGTCCAGCCCACGATCGCTGATCGGTTCCCGCTAAATCTAGTAAAATTCGCGATTACTGGCGACTGGTATTCGGTTCGCAAGGCCAAGACCAGCGGTACGCTTGGAACCGCGCTGATGCATGCCACAGACCCCTCCGTGGCTGTGTTCAGAATCGGTGGCGTTGCCCACTCGATCCCCAAGGATGCTATTGTGGACGCGTACGGAACGTCGACTTATCATCCATCGCGCCGGATCAACGCAGGCGATACACTGTGGTCTGGCGTGACGCACCGCGGTGATCATTTATTCGTCAACAAGGTCATCTGGAATTTTCGCAAGCCCAGACGCGATGAGGTCATGGTCTTCACAACGGACGGGATCGATGGCCTTGAGCCGGGGACGCATTACATCAAGCGCATGTGCGGTCTGCCGAATGAAACACTGTCGATTGATCCGCCGCATCTTGTCATCAACGGCAAACGGATGTCTGGCTTGCGAGGCATCGACAGGGTCACGGCAGCCCAGGGGTTGTACAGCGGCTATCAATGGGCAGGTCAATTCAATTCCATTAACTCAAAACGTGACTTAGGTCCTGACGAATACTTTGCCATGGGCGACAATACACGCAACAGCAAGGACAGCCGATACTGGGGCACGGTGCCATTAAGCAATCTTGTCGGTCCCGCCGTGGTGGTCTATTGGCCGTTCACCAAGCGCTGGGGCCTAATCCGCTAGTCACGACCTACCACCCAAATGAATCAGTCCTGACGGGATACTGATATCTTGATTTCCAGTTTCAAACCGTATAAATAATGAGGCTTTACAGGACATGACCCGCAATATAGATCGGAATGTATGAAATCCAAAGAACGAATCGTTGCCGCACTCCATGGGCAGTCGGTGGACAGGTTGCCGTTTTCTCCATTTCTTGCGTACGTGTGGGAGTTTCTTCCCGCCGAGGTGCAAACCGCCGGGCCATTGGCGTTTCATCAGGCCATCGGGGCGGATCCCTTGTGGCGCGGTGCGCCCTGTCCGGTGAAGTCGATCCCGCCGGAGGGGATTGAACGCAAAACCGTCAAAGAGGGGGCCCGGGAGGTGACGTATGTGACGACCCCGGTCGGATCCTTCCGGTTTGCATACGCTAGGAGCAAAAGCGGGAATACCAGTTTTGTGGTGGAGCATCCGCTCAAGACCGAGGAGGATTACAAGGTCCGCCTATGGATCGAGGAGCATACTCGCTATGAAATCAACCGGGAGCAGGTTGAGGCGCATTTCCAGGGGAATGGACGCGAGGGGCTTTCCCTTGGTCAACTCGTGCCGCGCTGCAAGTCCGCTTATCAGGATCTGGTTGAGTTTTTTGTTGGCACGGAGGCGCTTGTCTATGCGCAGGCGGATTTCCCCGATACCGTCCGCAGTTTGTGGCAGGTGATGGTCGAGAAGGATCTCATGGCCGTGAGGATGGCTTTGGCGTCGGACTATGACTACTTCATTACCTGGGAGGATTCCAGTACACAGAACTACTCTCCGACGCAGTATGACGAATACATCGGCAGTGAGATCGGGGAGTGGTGCCGATTGCTGGCCGGTGCGGGCAAGCATTATATCCAGCACGCCTGCGGTCATGTGGCGGCGCTGGTGGAGCGGATGCGGGATCATGGCGTTTTCGCGGTCGAGAGCATATCGCCACCCCCGACAGGAAACCTCACGATTAAGAGGGCGCGTGAGCTGGTCGGCGATAAATTCGGAATCATCGGAGGCATTGAACCGACCCAATTCCTGAACTTGTCCATCGCCGCATTGGAACCTTACGTTGAATCGGTCATTGCGGACGGCAAGGGGGGCGGCTTTTTACTGGCCAATTCCGATTCCTGTCCGCCCGGCGTGACGGTGGAGAAGTTCAAGTTAGTCGCAGATGTAGCCCGAAGGTTCAGGTGAGACCGAATATTTTATATCTTCACTCGCATGATACCGGGCGTTATATCCAGCCCCACGGCCATGCCGTGCCGACCCCGGCGTTGCAACGGCTGGCGGAGGATGGCGTGTTGTTCCGCCAGAATTTCTGTGTCAACCCGACCTGCAGTCCCAGCCGGGCAGCGCTGCTGACCGGATGCTACCCGCATGAGAACGGAATGACCGGTTTGGCCCATCGCGGGTTCACGCTCAACGATTATGGGCAGCACCTGTTGCATACCCTTCGCAATGCAGGGTATATTTCCGCTCTTGCTGGGGTTCAGCACATTGCGTCCCGCACCGCTTCGAAACTACCGTGGGAGATTATCGGGTATGATCGCTGGCTAGGTCATGAGGCGCGCGATGGCGCTGTCGAGTTTATCGAAAATTGCACCGACGCACCCTTTTTCCTGTCTGTGGGATTTAACGAGACGCATCGCGAGTTCCCCGTCCTGGACGCGTCACCTGATGATCCTCGCTACTGCCTGGTGCCTGCTCCGTTACCTGATACGCCGCAGACGCGTGTGGATATGGCGCGTTATAAGGCGTCTGCCCGGATCTTAGATCGTAAAATTGGCGATGTCTTGGACGCTTTGGATCGGTGCGGCAAGGCTGAGAATACACTGGTGATCTGCACGACCGATCACGGGATTGCCTTCCCGCACATGAAATGTAATCTGACCGATCACGGGATCGGAGTGATGCTCATGATGCGAGGACCAGGTGGATTTTCCGGCGGCAAGGTGGTGGATGCGATGACCAGTCATCTGGATGTCTTTCCGACGATCTGTGATCTGCTTGATGTCGAGCCTCCGTCGTGGCTGCGCGGTAAATCGCTGCTGCCGCTGGTCAATGCGTGTGCGACGGCGATTCACGATGAACTATTTTTTGAAGTCAACTATCACGCCGCCTACGAACCGATGCGGGCGGTGCGGACCGGGCGATGGAAATACATCCGGCGGTTTGATGGTCGTCAAACCCCGGTGCTGGTCAATTGCGATGCCGGAGAAAGCAAAGCGCTATGGCTTGCGCAGGACTGGCCGGAGCGGGCGGTCGCTGAGGAGCAGTTGTTCGACCTGTGCTTCGATCCGAACGAAGTCTGCAATCAGGCTTCAGATCCGGGCTGTAATGCGATCTTGCGGGAAATGCGTAATCGGCTGGAGCGCTGGATGCACGCGACAAATGATCCTTTGTTGTCCGGATCTTTGCTAGCTCCTGTCGGAGCGAAACTCAATGCTCCGAACGATGTTTCATTAAAATAGCAACGAAAGACCGATATCATGGCTACAAGCCAAATCCTGTTGAAGAACCGGTTCTATGAAATCTCGTTTGACGTCAAGACGGGCCGCTGGTCCGCCAAGGACCGGATGGCGGAGCTCTGGGCTTTCCGCGATGCGCAGTTCCGTGTGGACAAAAGTCCGGGGCAGAACTGGCGTGAGCCGGGGACGGTCATTACATGCAAGAAGCAATGCTGTCAGTCGGTCTTTGGCAAGGGGACGGAACTGGAGGTCACCTTCGCGCCAACCGAGGGCTACGACCCGATCCGGATCTTGCAAATACGTCTTTACAACAAACTGCCCTTTATAGAGATTGGATGGGGCATCAAGAATAGGTTTGCCTATCCGATCCGGATCGCCAAGGTCGATGTCGTGTATGGTGGCGAACTGTTTTGCGGACAGCCCATGACGGATGCCAACGTACTCCGCAGCGGTGCCGGTGCCGAACCGAACCTGGTTGAGAAGGGCTGGCAGATCGCGGCCGATAACGGGGCGATGCTCACCTATTTGAACCAAGGTGTACGAAAAACCATGGTGGCTGGTGGTCTGGCCTACGGCGATTTCGGGCGAATCGTGGAATGGCGCGATGGCGAGCGTGGCGCTGGCAAGCGTGTGCGCAACGAGGGCTTCCGCAATATGAACCTTTCCTTTACAGATCCACAGGGGCGTATGGTAGCACCCGGTGAAATCTATCTCTCGCCGGATACCGCCTATCTCGATTTTGTAACCAGTGATCCGTTCGACGCGCTCGAAGCGTACGGACAGGCCTTGCGGGTGGCCAATAACGCGAATCCGAATGTCTATGACTTTCCGACGCTTTGCGGGTGGATGGTCTCGACGAAACACCTCGGAGAGGGCAAGCCGATCAACAACTCGGCAGGACTGATCGAGCAGACGCGACTGGCCCGGGAGCGAGGACTGATGAAGTACACGCCGTTGGCCGTGCGTCTTGAGCCGGACACCTACTGCTACAATAATTTCGGTGATACCCAGCAAGGCTGGTGGGATGACGAGCACTGGGCCGCTTACGGGCCTGGCGATGGCCATGCCAAAGGCAATGGGGACGGCTCGCTCCAGAAGCCCTACGAGACGTTCGCGAAGTTTTGCAAGGCCTTGAACGCACTTGGGGGAATCCCGTTCACATATTTCCAGAGCAGTATGCCGTCGAATGATTTCGCGGTCGCAAATCCGGACTGGATGCTGAACAAGGATATCAGCCG
>DIZZ01000175.1:1244-6596 GCA_002428045.1 Verrucomicrobia bacterium UBA6015 | reverse complement strand
TGTGCTTATCTAAGCGCCATTCCGCTCTAGTGACCGTTTCATTCTCTCCACACCGTGATTTTTACGGGTTGCGTCCGGGCATGACGGATGCAGCAACGGCCATCGATTAAAGCAACGGGAACTTGATCTCCAGCCAGGCCATTCACCTCCGCCGACCAGATGCCCGGCTCGGTGATGGTGACCGTCAGGTCGACTTCATCCGAGCCAACCGGTTCGCGGCGCACTTGGATTTCGCCGCCAGGAAACGGCACTCGACCCGCTAGATCATGCGGCATGTTCATCGGCTCGACGACAAAGGATCGGAAGCCGGGAGTCAACGGACGGACACCCAGCACATCATGGTGCAGCACGTAGACGGGCACCGCCGACCAGCCATGACACAGGCTACCGGCGTTATGGAAGTCACTGGCACCGATGCTTGTCTCCCAAAATGTCGTCGCCCCGGCCTCCAGCATTTTGCCCCACGTCGCCTCGATCCCCGCCAGCACCGGTGCGCCATAAAGCGCCTTACGCTGCATGAGCGCCTCAAACGTATAGAAAGACTGGCTCAAGCCCGGTGCCGCCAGCCCGGAATCTGGACGCCCCATCCGGTTCAACACCCGTTCGCGCATGTCGGCATCCCCGACACCGGCAAGGATCGCCAGTGCCTGGGTCAATTGGGTGAAGGAGCCAGCCAGCGCATGGGTCCGGAAGGCATCCTCCGTAGGGACCCAGAAGCGGGCCGCCACGGCATTGCGCAGCGAGGTCACCGCCGTAGCAAAATCCTCGCGCTGCCGCTCCCCCACCCAATCGAGCATCTGCAGGGTCGCTTCAAGGGCGAGGATCAGGAAGCAGTTTAATGGCGCATCGGCATCCAGGCCGCGGTCGAATTCCTCGGGCTTGTAACCTGACATGCCCGCCGACCAGTCATAGAAATTCCAGATCGGCTTGTCTTGACGCAGCGGCAGCAGCCCATCCTTGCATTCGCCCAGGAACCGCTCCAGCATGGTGCCGATCTGCGGCAGGAACGTCCGGACCAGGGAAGCATCGCCCGTGTACAGATAGTGATCGCGAACAGCCAGCATCCAGACGAACGTGAAGGACGGGATCGTCAGAACCTGCTTGGCGGGTGCCGTGAGATAGAGGAATCCATCATCGCGCTGTCCGTGCCCGAGCAGGGTAAAGCTCGCGGCTGGCATCGCGGCTTCGCCAAAGGCATAATAGCCACACAGCGCCTGGGTACGGGCATCATTGGCATAGAGCGCCTGCTCTCTCCAAGGGGTGTCCTCGTAATGCTCATGCATGCAGAGCTGCAACGTGCGGCACCCCACCTCGAAAAGCTGGCGGTGCAGCGGCACCCCGGTCGTCACCCCGCCGCACCGCGTGACCGGATAGTCCAGACGCCGCAATCCAAGCTGATAGAGCGTAAAGACGGAGCCATGCACATGCAATTGCAGGTACCGTCCCGCCCAGCGCAGGGTGCGGTGCACGAAAACCTGACGACCTTCACGGCACACATAGCGTCCCGCAAAGCTACGGCCACCAACGAATGAGCGAACGTGTCCGTCATCAAGATGCTCGCCATACCCGAGATCAACCAGCGTTCCCGCCGGGGCCTCGATCTCGAGCTCCAGATAGCCTGCCTCTTCGCGTCCCATGTCAAACAGAAGGAAAACGCCATCGCCATCCGGCGCTTGATCCAGCACCCGCAATCCGTCTGGCAGCGCACCGAGCAAGGTGCCAGCCGCCACGCTGGCAAACCCTGACGGATCTACCGGCGATAGCACGGCGTGTTGGATTTGCCAGGCGGGCGAGACCGGCGCTAGCGTCGGTGCCCCCGGTGCCGGGGCATCTACCACAGAGTCCAGCGTCAAGCCTGCCAGCGTCTGCCGCCCCCACCGGGCGACATGAGCCGCCTCGACCACCGTGCGGTCAAGCCGGAAGCGGCCTGCCGCTACGAGGGTTGCGGGGGTCACGCCAGCATCGACCAGACGAGCCACCGGACGTGGCTGGAGCACAAGGCGCTCTGCCGGGCGAGTCGCCTCGGTCTCGCCCATCGTTTTCCACGCCGAGCCAGGCACATAGCCTTCACCATAGAATCCGTCATCATTGCGGGCGTCATAGCCAAAGGTGTAGGAAAGCTGATGGGAAACAATCGCAATCGGTCCCGACGCATAGCACGGGTTGTCACGCCAGCGGGTTTGCATGCCGCTTGCCGCCAAGGGTTGAGCGCCAGCATGAATGGAGAAAAGCAGCCCGGGCTCCCCACGGCGATAGACGCTGCTTGACCGTCCGTTGTAAAACACGGTCACGGCCAGCGTATGGCGTCCCGGTTGTAGCGTATCCCCGAGGCTGAACCGCTCGTAGGTCTTGCGGTCAGGATAGTCCGAATACTGCCCCTGTCCGATCAGGCGACCGTCCAGCCAGACCACAAAGTCGGTATCGGCACTGATCCGTAGTTCGGCCTCCGCCGTAGCAATCCCAATACTGAATCCATGCAGGAAATCGACCCACTGATTCACGGCATCGACAGGGCGTACAGGAAAAATCCAGAGAGCCTCACCATCCAGCAGCGACCAGGCCGCTGATCCTTGTGTCACCACCGCCTCAGGCATTGGTCACCTCCGTATCCTTGATGTAGCGCGTATCGCCAACCTCTTCCTGCAGGGCATGCAGCGCATCACGCAGTTCGCGAAAAACCCCGGCATAGGCCGGATCATACACCACATTATTAAGCTCTTTCGGATCCTTTTCCAGATCGAACAACTCCCATTCCGGGTCCAGTCCCTCAATGGATTGGATCACCCGATTCCGACCTGCACAATAAAACGGCTTGATCGTTCCTGCCTGCCCGCACCCGTCGAAGTAGTAGTAGATGAGTTTGTATTTATGCGTCCGGATCCCGTAATGGGCCGAAACATTGTGATGTGCCGCATTCATCCAGTAGCGATAATACATCGCCTCACGCCAGTTCGGCGGCGTGCTGCCCTGCAGGATCGACCGGAAACTGCGCCCCTGCATATCCGCCGGCACAGGCAGGCCCGCCAGGTCGAGGAAAAGCGGCGCAAAATCAGCATTCAGGACGATGTCGTCGCTGACCGTACCGGGCTTCACATCACGCGGATAACGCAAGATAAACGGCATGCGTAGCGACTCCTCGTACATGAAGCGCTTATCGTACCAGCCGTGATCACCAAGGAAGAACCCCTGATCCGAGGTGTAGACCACGACCGTATCCTCTTCCAGTCCGGCATCCTTGAGATAATCCAGAAGACGCCCGACATTATCATCCACACTCTGCACTACCCGCAGGTATTCCTTGATGTAGCGCTGATACGCCCAGCGGCGCCATTCCATCTCCTCCATCGCCTCCGGCACTTCGCATTTCACATCCTCCTGGTTCATGTGAACGCCCACCCGCATCGCCGCAAGCACGGCAGCCTTGGACCGGTTACTATAGTCATCAAAGAGGGTTTCCGGCTCAGGGATATCGCCATCCAGGAACATCCCGGCATGTTTCTCATCCGAGTACCACGGACGGTGCGGGGCCTTGTGATGGCAAAGCAGGCAGAACGGTTTTTCCGGATCGCGGTTGCGCATGAAGTCCAGCGACATGTCCGTGATAATGTCCGTGGCATAGCCGGGCACGGTACGCTTGACTCCGCCGCCGTCGCCCGGGAAGATAAACGTCGGGTTGTGATAGAAACCCTGCCCGGGGATCACCGCCCAGTCGTCGAACCCGGTCGGCTTATGCAGCGCCCCTTCCCCGAGGTGCCATTTGCCGTAGATCGCGGTCTGATACCCTGCCTCCTGCAGCAGCTTCGGGAAGGTCTGCAACCGGTTGTCCATCGGCGTATCCAGCGTGGTCACGCCATTGACATGATTGTAAGTCCCCGTCAGGATCGTCGCCCGACTGGGTGTGCAGATCGAATTCGTGCAGAAACAGTTATCAAAACGCATCCCCTCATCGGCAATCCGATCCAGGTGCGGGGTGTGGTTGATCCGGCTCCCATAGCAGCTCATGGCATGGGCCGCATGATCATCCGACATGATAAAGACAAGATTCGGACGTTTCTTCATTCTTCCGGCTCCACGGGCAGCGGCGAGACGTTATGCCTTCTTCATCAGGTCGCGGAACTGATTGAAGAGATAGAACGGATCGTGCGGTCCAGGTCCGGCCTCGGGGTGGTACTGCACGGAGAAGGCTGGCACGCAGCGACTGCGTAAGCCCTCGACGGTCTGGTCATTCAGGTTCAGATGCGTCACTTCCACATCCTCGCCCAGCGTGGCGGGATCAATCGCAAAATTGTGATTCTGCGAGGTCACTTCGACCGCGCGGGTCGCCAAGTTCATGACCGGATGATTGATGCCGTGATGCCCGAATTTGAGCCGGTAGGTTTTGCCGCCCAGCGCAATACCAAGCAACTGGTGTCCGAGACAGATGCCCATCAGCGGCACCTTGCCCAGCAAGGCGCGAATGGCATCCGCCGCATAGCCCACCGCCGCAGGATCCGCCGGCCCGTTGGACAGGAACACGCCATCCGGCGTCATCGCCAGCACATCGGCCGCCGGGGTCTTGGCGGGCACAACCGTAACCTTCATTCCGCACTGGCGCAGGTTACGCAAGATATTCCATTTGATGCCGAAATCATAGGCCACGACGTTAAGGTCCGCAGGCGGCAGCGTGGGCGAGAACCCCCATGATGCCGTCATCGTCCCCTCGGGATCCCAGACATAGGGCTTGTCGCAAGACACCCGCGATGCATAATCCTGTCCATCGAGGCCTTCCCACGCTTTCGCCTTGGCAACAGCCTCCGCTTCGGAGAGCTTCCCCTCGACCGACAGGCAGCCCTTGAGCGTACCGGTGTCTCGCAACTTGCAGGTCAGTGCGCGTGTGTCGAGCCCGGCTAGCGCCGGAATGCCGCGCCTCTGGAGAGCCGCCCGCAGCGATTCCTCCGCCCGCCAGTTGCTGGTCTCGTTGACGCTATGCATCAGGAACCCGTTCAGGAACAGCCCGCGCGACTCCATATCCGCCGCATTGATGCCGGTATTGCCGATCTCCGGATAAGTCATGGTCACGAACTGGCCCGCGTAGGAAGGATCGCTCAGGATCTCCTCGTAACCGCTCATGCCAGTGTTGAACACCACCTCGCCAACCGCATCGGCCGCCGCACCCACGGAATACCCACGGAAGACGGAGCCGTCCTCCAGCGCCAGGAACGCTTTCCTCTCCCGCTGCGCCTTCCAATCCTGCTTACCCACGATCACCACCTCTTTTCAAAAATGACATTCATCTAAACACGCACTATACACACACGTCCCGCCGGAATCAAGAGCGCCGCGGTCAGCGCCAGCAATTCCCATTATGGCCTC
>DIZZ01000175.1:0-1091 GCA_002428045.1 Verrucomicrobia bacterium UBA6015 | reverse complement strand
GGACGGCGTCCCTCCCGTGCCGCTCGTGGAATAAATCAACACGCCATTTAGCCTGCTCCCCGCACGATTTGAGGCCATAATGAGAATTGCCGAGGTCACCGCCGCGCCCGGAAACGACGGATCAGGGCGTTTGTCGAACCGTCATGGGCCAGCCGGGGTTCGTCTGCCGCCTCCAGCTCGGGCAGGATCCGCCCCGCCAGCACTTTTCCCAGCTCCACGCCCCACTGGTCGAACGAGAATATATTCCAGATGATCCCCTGCACGAAGACCTTGTGCTCATAGAGCGCCGTCAGCGACCCCAGCACCTCCGGCGTCAGCAGGTCGGCCATGATCGTGTTCGTCGGCCGGTTGCCCTCGAAGACCTTGTGCGGGACCACCAGGCCCTCGACGCCCTCGTGCTCGACCTCGTCGCGGGTTTTGCCGAAGGCCAACGCCTCGGTCTGGGCGAAGAAGTTGGCCATCAGTTTGGCGTGATGGTCTCCAATGGCGTTGTGACTGCGGCAGAACCCGATGAAGTCCGCCGGGATGAGCTTGGTGCCCTGGTGGATGAGCTGGTAGAAGGCATGCTGGCCGTTGGTACCCGGCTCGCCCCAGATCACGGGCCCGGTCTGCCACGAGACCGTGTGCCCGTCGCGCCCGACATACTTGCCGCTGCTTTCCATGTCCATCTGCTGCAGGTGCGCGGCGAACCGGTGCAGGTACTGGTCATACGGCAGGATCGCGTGCGTCTGGGCCCCCATGAAGTTGTTGTACCAGACGCCCAGCAGCCCCAGCAGAACCGGCATGTTGCGCTCGAGCGGGGCCTCGGCGAAATGCCGGTCCATGGCATGGAACCCGTCCAGCATGCGCCCGAAGTTCTCCGGCCCGATCGCGACCATCAGCGGCAGCCCGACCGCCGAGCACATCGAATAGCGGCCGCCGACCCAGTCCCAGAACCCGAACATGTTCGCGGGATCGATCCCGAACGCGGCGACACCCTTGGCGTTGGTCGAGACCGCGACAAAATGCCGGGCGACCGCCGCCTCGTCGCGCAGCGCCGCCAGCAGCCAGGCACGGGCGGACCCGGCATTGGTCATGGTCTCCTGGGTGGT
>DIZZ01000223.1:3520-27469 GCA_002428045.1 Verrucomicrobia bacterium UBA6015 | reverse complement strand
CCTTTGCTTTGCCTCGTTGCCCGTTCTCGTCGCCCGCTCTCGTTCACCGATTCCAGAAACAGATCTTACCCTCCGTCTTTCGTACGCCACCCCCGGTTGGTCGGCTTGTCTCGAACCTTGTCCAGAACCCTCATCCAATCAAATTGCGTTCGGGACAAGGTTCGGGATAAAGGGGATAAATCTACCGTTGAAGTGTATATGTTATTTTTCAACGGCTCCTTAGCCTGAATTCAGGTCCAGTTCAGTTCCTTTCATTCCCCCTACGAGCGCGTTATGAAAATCAGTACGGTGGCGGGTTGCCTGATGGCTCAGCCGACGTTCAGTTGGCAAGGGAGCCAAGCGGGTTGTCGGTGCGCATTATGACGCATGCGGGCAAACGCCGGGCGCGGATGACAATGCGAATGGTGTGGCCGCGCTTATTGAGTTGGGCTACCTGCCGGTTTTCAGCCCCCCTTACTGGCAGCAGCTCAGGATGGCGGTGCCGGCCGACGGGACCTCAAGGCCATGCAGGCCCGCATTCCATTCGCAGATTGCATCCATGACCGTTTCCCCGGTACAGGTGAAAATGCGAACCCGGCGGCGGCCGATGGCGGTGGGCAGTTCAATGGCCAACCGGTTTTCCAACGTGCCGTTGATCAGGATCAGCTCCCGGTCCTTGACGTCGGGCAGCGGGATGAACCCGTTGGCATAGGCCGCGCCCGCCACCTTGGCGTCATTCTCGCTGACGACGGCGGGATAGGCATGCTGCGGCTGGTGCGGATGGATGCGGCCATCCAGCAGCACATCACGGTGATCGCGCCAGAAGGCCAGATAGTGCCGGATCATGGCCAAGTGGTTTTCGGGAATCTTATCCAGCAGAACCGAGATCTGCGGCACCGTGAAGACCGCGTGCAGCAGTTGCATCGCGGCACTCTCGACGGTGTCCCGCGGATGCCACATGACCATGTCGGAATGGATCGCCGTATTGCCGCTCAATGCCCGCAGGAGCATTGAGCCAACCCGGTTGCCGGCGGCGTTGTTCGGTTCGTCGCCGACGCGGAAGATGTTGCCGTACTTGCGCATGGCCGGCCCGATGTAGCTTTGCCGGAACTCGATCATGATTTCTGGCTTGATCGCCCGCAGCCGTGCAATCACATCGGTCAACAGCCGGTCCGCCGCCTCGGGTACGGATTGGATATCGCGCCCATCACCAAAGGCATCCTTGGTGGTTTCGCAGGTGGTAAAGCAGTCGACAAAATCCAGTTTGAAGCCATCGAGATCGAACTCGCGGAGGCAGCGCTCGTAAACGCCGATGAGGTACTCGCGCACATCGGGGAAGCGCGGGTCGAGTGTGAACCATTCACGTTTTTTCGTGTCGGTCGGAATCGGCGGATTCAGGAATTTATCCTTGAACCGGGCGTAGGCCTTGGTGTGGATCCCGACAAACGGCACACTGAACCACAGCAGGTACTTCATGCCCATGGCGTGGACGCGGTCGACATGGGCGCGGAAGTCGGGGAATTTGCCCGGGGCGGCTTCCCAGTCGCCACAGTAGGCATAGCCGCGTTGCTTGTCGTCGGTCTGCCAGCCGTCGTCGACGATGACCGAATCCATGCCGATCGCCTTGGCAAGGCGGCATTGGTGCTCGATCACTTCAGGCGTGATGCCGAGATGGAAGCTGTACCAGGAAGAATACATCGGCAGGCGGGCATGTTCAGGAACCGGTGCCGGGGTATAGGCCGGCATCGCTGCCCACCAGTCGCCTACATCCCGCAGGGCATCCTCGTAAGGCAGGGGACGGGTGTCGAAGCGGACCGTGGTGCGGTAGGCGGTCAGCGGGGGAACCGGATCCATGAAGAGGTCGATCCGGCAGGTCAGGCAAGCCGTCTCCTCGGCGTGCTGGTCGCTCAACTCGCAGGTGTTGATCGCGTCGGCCACGGCAAAGGTCATCCGGTTCTTGCCAGCGTAATTGAACATGCTCCAGACCGGGGCCTCATGTGCCGCGCTGCATTGGGTCCGCGGACGCCCCATGCCACACAGTTTTGTCTGGGCATTTGCGCAGGTGCGCTGGTGCATATCCACGACGGGCAATTCCCAGCGCAGGGTAATCGGGGCGGGACGTGTCGGCGTTGCCGCCGAGAGTTCAACATCGAGATACTCGATGCCGGGGCACTCCCCCTGGCGCGCAGTCAGGCGTACATTAATGCCCGGGTTCGTGTGGGCAACTTCAATCTTGCAATTGGCAATTGTGGCCATGGGTATTCCTCGTTTCGGGGCTGTGGGTGTATAAAGTTAAACAATGCCCGTATGGGTGACACGGGCGACGGCGTCCATATCCAATTCGACGCCTAGCCCGGGGCCGGTCGGAACCGGCAGGCATCCGTCCGCATCAAGCGGCAGCGAGAGCGCCCGGTCCATATCGCCCTTGAGCATGGGGCCGTGCAAGCCGAGTTCCGTGAATTCCACGGCCCCCGTGAAGTCGTTTATGGCTGAAGCGACCAGCAGTTTGGCCGCGATCTTCGGGCCGAGCCCGAAGGCCGTCCCGAGGACGCATTTCAATCCGGCGGCCTCGGCGATAGCGGCGATGCGCATGGCATTGTACAGGCCTCCCACCTTGGCGATCTTGATGTTGAGAACATCGGCAGCGTTCTCGCGGATGACCTGCGCGGCGTCATGGATACTGAAGCAGCTCTCGTCGGCCTCGATCGGGATGTTGACGGAACGGCGGACACGGGCCATGCCGGGCAGGTCATACGCCTCCACCGGCTGCTCGAGCAATTCGAGGTTGATATTGTATTTCTCGGCCAGGCCGCAGAGCTCGATCGCCTCATCCGGCGAGTAGCCCCGGTTGGCATCGGCCCGTAGCGAGACATTCGGTCCCACGGCCTCGCGGATGGCCCGCAGTCGGTCGGCATCCTTGGCCGGGATGCTGCCGATTTTCGGTTTGAAAGCGCGTACATTCATCGCCATGTACTTCACGCATTCCGCCGCCATGTCGTCGGGCGAGCCGCCGGCAATCTCGATGGCGACCGGGATCCGCGTCCGCTTGGCACCCCCCAGCAGTTCGCTGATCGAGATGCCACGTGACTTGGCCACCAGATCGTGCAGGGCGATATCGATGCCCGACTTGGCCGACGAGTTTTCACGGAAGTCGATCCGATCCATCAGATAGGGGATATCGAAGGGCTCCTTGCCCACGATCAGGGGCCCCAGGTAATCATCGATCGCCGACTGGATCCCTTCGAGCGTCTGACCGAAGAACCCGATATCGGCTGGCGCCTCCCCGATGCCGCTCAGCCCCTCATCCGTTTCGATCGTCACCAGCACATACTCCAGGATGGGCGAGGGGCGTTTGGGCGTGACGCGGCTCAGGCGCCCACCCCACTCGCGCTTGGTGCCGGCTGATTCGGAGTTATAGAAGAAACGTTTCAGCGGAATACGGACAGGAGTGGCGAAGACACGTGTTATTTTCATAGCGGGGCGGTGCACATCACATTCATGGTTTTTACGATCAATCCTTCAGGCTGCCCATGAACGTATGGGCATGCTCCATGAACTTTACAAGCAATGCCACCGTGGCGTCAATATCATCCGCATGGCAGAGCTGCACGGTCGAGTGCATATAGCGCACCGGAGCCCCGATGGTCGTGGCGACAACGCCCCGGCGGGACTGCTGGATGGCCTTGGCATCGGTACCTCCACCGATGTTGCGCTGACACGGGATCTTGTGCTTGGCGCAGAGCTCGAGCAGGTAGCGCACCAGACGCGGGTGGCCGATGGTCAGGTTGTCGATCAGGTAGATACCGGTCCCCTCGCCCGGTTCGCACAGGTTCTCGTGGTCGGCCACATAGGCGCCGCGCGCCATGCTGCCGTCGATCGCCAGGGCGACATCCGGCTCGCAGGCAAAGGCCGATGGCCCGGCCCCGCGCAGCCCGACTTCCTCCTGTACCGTGCTGACGGCATAGACGTCCACGGCGGTGTCGCCCACCGTGCGCATCGCCTCCAGCAGGCAGTAGCTCCCCATCCGGTTGTCGAAATTGCGGCCGACCCACATCTTGCCGTTCAGGATCGAGACATCATCCTCGAAGGAGACCACATCGCCGGGGGTGACCCATTTCTCGAGCTCGTCCTTCGGCATCCCGGTATCGATCAGCAGGTCCTCGAGCTTGACGGGTTTCTCGATCGTCCCGCCCCTGGGGACAACCACCCCGCGGATCTTCTTCTTGCCATGGATGATCATGCGCTGCGACTGAACCACCTGCGGATTTATGCCGCCCACCTGGATAAAGTGGATCATCCCGTTGCTGCTGATATGCTTGACCATCAGACCGATCTCGTCGGCATGCGCCGCCAGCATCAGCCGGAACGGACGCTGCTGCTTGCCTTTGGGGGCGATCGTGGCCTTGCGCAGGCCGATCACGCTGCCCATGGCATCGCGATGCACCTCGTCGCAACAGCCCTTGAAGATATCCATGGCGATGTCCTGGACCTCATCCTCGAAACCGGGAACACCGGGGGCATTACAGATTTGCTCAAACAGCTTCTTATTCATGGTATCGATCCTTATGCTGGAACGTTGTTACAAAGGCAATGAACAAATAATAAATCATCGGGCGGATGGTGCAAACGGCATGATTACGACAAACACAAGGCGCGAATCCGCCAGTTCGGACGGCGTAGTGGCATGCATGTAGTCATGAAAAGTTGTTGCTGTATATGTGGCACCAAATGTAGAATAGCAAGCGTGACTTTAAACCCAAACGACTTTTTTAGATTGACTCGCTTCGCTTGCCAATCGGCGGGAGAGGCTGAGTGTTCCTGGATTTGGCGAGCGCAGCGAGTCAATGCCACAACATGGAGGCGTTCGTCGTGAAAAGCCCGATGCTGCCACAAGACCACCAAACTGCCGTGCAGCGGGCGCTGGCCCTTGGGCGCTCCGGCGACCCTGCGGTGCTACCCGCACTGATCGGTATGCTGCCCCTGCCATCGAACGAGGTGCAGCGCCTTTCTGTCTCGGCCATCGGCAAGCTGGCCGAGTTCGGGGCCGATGCCGACATGGCCGTGGCCGCGCTGGCCCCGCTGGCGATGAAGGCGCGCCATCCGCAAACACAACAATATGCCATCCGGGCGCTCGGGAAATATGGCGCGGCGGCGGCGGTACATCTGGCAGACCTTCGCGATGTGGCCCGCAACCCGGCACAGCGCGACTATGTGCGCGCGGCGGCAGCCACTATGGCGGACGCCATTGAGCAGGTATCTGCTGACGCCGCCGCTGGCGTGAAGCACCGCTGCCAACGATGTGACGCACCCGTCTCGGTCGACGAGTTCGGACGGGCTCAACAGACGTTCCAGCGCACCTACTGCGACCGCTGCTTTGATGAGGTCTTCCTGGAGCGGCGTAACTTTGAGATGCAGGTCGAACTGAACAAGACCATTGAGGCACGCGACGGCACGGTGGTGCAGTCCAGGGGTGAACGGCTCATCGCGGAATGGCTGACGGCGCATGGACTGTCCTACCGCTACGATGCCAAGTTCCGTATCATCGGCGAATTCCAGATCCGGCCGGATTTCTATCTACCCGAAGTGGACGTCTATATCGAGTATTGGGGGATGGACACGCCCCAGTACAAGATGAGCATGTATAAGAAGCAAACCCTGTATCAGCAGGAAGGCAAGCGGCTGATCTCGGTGTATCCGGCCGACCTGCCGCGTCTGGATGCATTACTGGCTGCAAAGCTGGGGTTTGTCGGATTTACGGGCAGGCATCAGTAGCGCAATAATGGCACTCCCTCTGCCAGTGGCAGTTGGACGCCCGCTTTCGGTGATGGACATGCCGCCGCTTTCAGAATACTCTCCAACACGCATACGGATTATAGGGGGTATCAACCATGACTGAAATAGGAAGATTGAATTCACTGAAGGTACTGCGGAGTACCGAGCACGGCCTGTTTCTTGACGGGGGGCCTTTGGGTGACATCCTGCTGCCGGGGCGTTATGCCCCCCGCGGACAGAAACCCGGTGACATGATCGAGGTATTCTTGATGTTCGACTCGGAAGATCGCCTGATCGCCACCACGCTGCGGCCCCATGCCATGGTCAATGAGTTCGCCTGGCTGCGGGTGATATCCAGTACGGATGCCGGGACATTCCTTGACTGGGGCTTGCCCAAGGATCTGTTCGTGCCGTTCCGCGAGCAGACCGTCAAGATGCTGACCGGCCGTTCCTATATGGTACGGATCTATCTGGATCCGGTCAGCAACCGGATTGCTGCCACCGCCAGGCTGGACCGCTTTCTCGACAAAACCCCGGCGCATTACACCGCGGGCCAGGCGGTTGACCTGTTGATCTGCGCCAAGACCGACCTGGGCTACAAGGCGATCGTCAATGGCACCCACTGGGGGATGATCTTCCATAACAAGGTCTTCCGTCCGATCGCCTGCGGAGCTCAAATCAAGGGCTATATCCAGCAGTTACGGGAGGATTGCAAGATCGACCTTTGCCTTGACCCTCCAGGCTATGGCCGGGTGGGCGATGTGACCGAAGCGATCCTCGCGTATCTTGAAACACAGGGCGGCTTCATGCCCGTGACCGACAAGACGCCCCCCGAGGAGATCTATGCCCTTTTCGGCATCAGCAAAAAGACCTACAAACAGGCGGTCGGTGCCCTTTATAAGGCCCGGCGGATCGCCTTCGAGGAAGGCGGCACCCGGCGCCTGGTCCTGTCCGGATCCGGCGAGAACCAACAACGAAAGGAATAACAGCCTTTGATCAGAATAACGCTGGAGGGGGTTGTGCGGATTGTGCGAGACGTACATGATTTCTTGCATAACGGGTTCGATCTGTGTAGGTTTTCGAAGTGTCGCTTGGCATGACGAAAATGACGTAATAAGGAGTAGGGACAGAATGAAACGATTTTTTTCAGGGGTGTTGGTGCTCGGTGCCATGCTGGCGGGACGGCAAGCGCAGGCGCAGGAAACGTTTGGGTCGCTCGTCGGAGATGTAAAGGTAGGACCCGTGGCTGCCAACGGCACGATTCAGGTGCCGTTTATCGTCTGGGGCGGGGATGTGGCCACCTTTCATGCCAATGGCGGCTTGAAAACAGCGAATCCATCGATCTTCCAGCAGCAGGGGCTGGACATGCAGCTTGTGCCCGGGGATGACTTTGTGCAGCAGGTACGCAACTATATGTCCGGCAAATCGCCGTTTCTGCGTGGAACCTTCCGTATGATGGGGATGGCCTCCGAAGTGATCGGAAGCAACCCGGACACGAAGGGGATCGTCCTGTTTCAGATGACCTGGTCGGCTGGCGACCATGCCGTCGCACGGGAGCGGATCAAGACGCTCAAGGATCTCAAGGGGGCCAAGGTCTGCCTGCAGCGGGGTGGCCCACACGAGGGACTGCTGGATGATCTGTTGCATGATGCGGGGCTATCCTGGAACGATATTACCGTGGTGTGGGCAAAGGCGTTAACGGGAACGGACGATAGCCCGGCCAGACGGTTCCGCAAGGATAGCAGCATTGATGTGTGTTTTGTGATTTCTCCCGATATGCTTGGGCTTACCAGCGGCCTGCAAAGTGTCGGCAGCGGCTTGGAGGGAACCGTCAAGGGCGCACGGGTGCTGGCTTCAACGGCGGAACGGTCGCGGTCGATTGCCGATGTGTATGTCGTGCGCAAGGATTTCTATACCGCCAACAAGGCCTGGTGCGAGAAGTTTGCGGCCGGTTATCTCAAGGCCTGCGAAGAACTGGTTGACATGAAGAAGCAATACGAGTCAAGCGGCAGCAAATCCTTTGAGGCGCTCTTGAAAATGGCGCAGTCGATTTATGGCAAGGAGGTTCTGCCCACAATCGAGGAGGATGCTTACGGGCTGATTCTCGATTGTGCCTACGTGGGGCATCCGGGCAACGTGAAGTTCTTTACCGATCCGAAGAATCTTAGCGGATTCGAGGCCTTTCAAACATCGGCACTGGCACTGGCCGCCACGCGCGGTTATGCCCGGGTGCGTACGGGCTTGATGCCCTCGCCGCTGGACTGGAACAGCCCGGCGATCATGGGCGCGCTGACGAAAACCGAGGTGACCAAGCAGGACCGTTTCCGGCCGGAAGCGGTGATGGATGAAATTGAGGCGCTCAATGCCGGTGGGTCGCTGGACGAGAACACCATCTACGAATTCTCGATCAACTTCAAAGCCAATCAGCAGGACTTCAGCGCGGTCCAGTACGGTGTTGAATTCAGGAAAGTGGTGGACTTGTCGTCCAAATACGGCAACGCCGTCATCGCCGTGCGGGGTCATGCCGATCCCACCAAGATCCTGCTGGAAACCGTGCAGGCCGGCATGAGCAAAGGCATCCTCAAGCGCACCGGGACACGGGGCAATTACACATACTATATCGATGGCCAGCTGCTGGATCTCGGTTCCACGGACAAGCTGACCGAGCTAATCAAGACGGGCAAATTCGACGGGGCGGCCGGTTTCAACCCCCGCGAAACCATGCAGGCTGCACTGAACCTCTCCCGCCAGCGCGCCGAGGCGGTCAAGGCCGCCGTGCTAGCCTTTGCCGCCACGCAGGGGATTGAAATGGACAAGAGCCAGATCCAGCCCGTCGGGGTCGGCGTGACCGAGCCGGTCATTCCGCGGCCCTCAACCATGGAGGAGGCGGAGCAGAACATGCGGGTGGAGTTCCGCCTGATCCGGGTGAAGGCGGAAGTCATGAATCCCTCTGACTTTGACTTTTAATTGGGAGAAACGGGTATGCTAAAATGGATCGCGGGGGTGATGGGTATGCTGTGGTTGGTTTCCACAGGCGCGGCACAGGAAGTCTATGTTGATAACGTCGTGATGGTGCTGGATGCTTCGGGATCGATGGACTCGGTGATGAACGCGACCCAGCGGAAGAAGATTGACGCGGCAAAAATGGCGATCAAGGACGTCCTGCAGACGATCCCGCAGACCACGCAGGTCGGGCTGCTGGTTTTCGGGGGGCAGGCCAACGGCTGGGTCTACGAGCTGGGGGGACGGGATGACGCCACCCTACTCCCGGCGATTGACCGCGTATCCGCAGGGGGCGGCACGCCGTTAGGGGCATTCATGAAGATCGGTGCCGACCGGCTGCTGGAGGCGCGCAAAGCACAATATGGGTATGGTTCCTACCGCCTGCTGGTGGTGACGGATGGCGAAGCAAATGACGCCAACCTTGTCGAGCGCTTCACGCCGGACATTATTGCACGGGGTATTATTACCGATGTGATCGGGGTCGACATGGCCAAGGCCCATACCCTGGCCACGCGGGTGCATTCCTACCGCAGCGCCAACGATCCCGCCTCGCTGAAAGCGGCGATCCAAGCCGTCTTTGCGGAAGTGGGGCGTACGGATGAGGGACAGGCTGGGGAAACGGCGTTTGAGGAGCTGGCGGGCTTTCCGGCAGGCCTCGCCATGGCGGTCATCTCGGCGCAGGCCTCCTCAGGGAATCATCCCATCGGGGAACAAGCCGCCAGCGCAGTCGCCAGTGTGCCAGCGGAGAGCGCGTTAATACCCGCGGCGGCGGCGGTACCGCCGGCGCCGGTGACCCCGCCGACGGTAACCCCGCCAGCAGCAGCGCAGCGCGGGTTGAAAATTAATGTACCGGTGATCGTGACCGTCTTTGCCGCGGTCTTTCTATGGCGTGCCTTTCGACGTCACAGAAGAGGCTAAGGGGACGAGGAAAGGATGCAGGGCGTATAAGCATGGCAGAAAGAACACCAACAAGTGTGCTGGTCGCCGTTTTATTGTGGGTGGTCATCATCGGCGGGATCGCGGCAACGGTGCGGTACCTCGTGCTGCCACGGTATCAGGACCAGAAGCGCGACGCCCTGGCGCTGCAGACCAGTTCGCAAGGCAAGTACAAGCTCGAGGTCCGCGTGGCGCTCGATAGCTTCTCCGGATACTGTATTCTGCGCTCGGCGGGAATGGCAGAAAGCCTCGCCAGACAGGGCATCCGGCTCTCGCTGACCGATGATGGGGCGGACTATATGCAGCGCATCAAGGCGTTGCAAAAGGGCGATGTCGACATGGCGGTATTCCCCGTCAACTCATTCATTCAATGCGGCGCTCAGCTCGGTGAATTTCCGGCCGCCATCGTTTATCTGGTTGACGAGACCAAGGGGGCCGATGCCATCGTTGCGCTCAAGAGCGCCGTACCGGCGATCAGTGCCCTGAACGCGGCTGATGCACGCATTGTGCTGACGCCGAACTCGCCCTCCGAATTTCTGGCCCGGGTCATGATCGCCAGCTTCAGCCTGCCGGAACTGCCGCCACGGAAATGGAGTATTGAGAAGGATGGCGTAGAGGCGGTCTACAAGATGTTTCGCGCCGACAGCGGCGAGAAGCGCCTGGCCTATGCCATGTGGGAGCCTTATGTCTCCAAGGCGCTAAAGGACGGTCATGCACAGGTGCTGCTCGACAGCTCGAAGGTAAGGGGCTATATCGTCGATGTGCTCGTGGCCCGGCGCGAGTTCCTGATTGACCATGATGATGCCGCCCGTTCGGTTCTGGAGACGTATGCCCGCAGTGCCTACGCCCATCAGGCCAGGATGGTCGATGTCGTGATGGCCGATGCGCAATTGGCGGGAGATAAGATTGACCGGACCGAGGCGGTGCAGATGGTCAAGGGGATCGAGTGGAAGAATACGCTTGAGAACTACGCTCATTTCGGGCTGCAGGGAGAGGCCCATTCGCTGGAAAACATCGAGGACATTATCATCAAGATCACCGGGGTCCTGATTAAAACCGGAGCGCTGGAGAGCGATCCGCTGAACGGACAGCCAAACCGGCTCTATTTCAACAAACTGTTGCAGGATATGAAGGCGGCTGATTTTCATCCGGGTCGCGCGCTCAACGTCATCAGCGGTATGGATATGGGGGCAAACGATGAAACGGTCAGAGTCGAGGCGAAGCTGGCGGCGTTGACGGAGGCGCAGTGGGAGAGCCTGGTGTCGGTGGGGGCGCTGAGCGTTGAGCCGGTGACGTTCGGGCGGGGCACCTCGCGGATCAGTATCCAGAGTGAACATGAACTGGCGAGCCTGGCCAATACGCTTAACTCCTGGCCTCAGTATTACCTGAGCGTGACGGGTCGGGTGCGGCCGGGCGGGGAGGCGCAGGACGCGCTGAACCTGGCGAAAGCGCGGGCCGAAGCCGTCGTTCAGATGCTGCAGGCCAAAGGCGTCGCGCCGGAACGACTGAGGGCGTTGGCGGTGATCGGGGCATCCGACAGTGCGGAAGACCAATCGGTTTCATTTGTGGTGGGCCAGTTGCCGTATTGAGCGAGAAGGGATGCCGGGCACGGATGAGAATGAATAACAGGTCGATCGTCAAGAAACTGCTGATGGGGCCGGTGGACTGGATCACGCTGGCACCGTTTCTGACGGGGACCACGCTCGGGATGGGGGCCTGGGCGGTTAACATGGAGTCGGGGGGGGCGGCCGCCGCCAGTGTGATCCTGATCCTCCTGTCGACTGGGATTTATCTGAATCGTCTGCTATTCGGTTGGACGGCGAACTATGAAAAGGCGGTCGCGGAGGGGCGCGAGTCGGTGGAGAAGGGCAGAGACCGGGAATTGGATGCCTTGGACCTGGCGCTGCGCCAGGATGACGATCCCCGCCCCGAAAACCTGCTGAAGGATTTGCGGACACTCACCAAGGTGTTGATGAGCGAGCAGACCCAGTCGCTGGTGGTTAATACGTTTGATATCGTTTCCGATGTGGATAAGCTGTTTCAGCGGAGCGTCGATTATCTCAAGGAATCGCAGGCGCTCTGGCAAACGGCGGAACAGGTGGAACGTGAAAGCATCAAGGTGGATTTGCTCAAGCATCGGGAGTTGCTCATTAATGAGGTGGAGAAGAGTCTGGAGAATCTGGGGATGGTGCTGGGCAGTATCAAGAAGGCGGCGGTTGGCTCGCGCGACGGAACCCAACTGGCAGAGCTGCGCGAAGAGCTGACCACGCGCCTTAAACTTGCCGAAGCAGTGGAGCAACAATTGATGGGGCTGCGCGGGGGAAGTATCTCGGTGCAGGATGAGGCGAAATATCTGCAATACGCAGACAAATAGAGAAAGGCAGGGGGAGTAATGTTCAATGCAGTGAGGCGGTTATTGCGGGCGATTGGTCACATGCTGACGGGGCAGATTGATAGCAGCACCAAGGGGCTGAACGAGAATCCGCATGTGGTACGGGCCCGCTTTGATGAGTTGATCGAAAAGAAGCGAGCATCCATCCTGCAAGTGCGCAATGCCGTGGCCGGGCTGATTCGCAATGTGGAACGGAAACGGTCCGAGCTGAAAAATACCAACGACGAGATCGAAAAGAAAAAACGGTTGATGAACGGAGCCAAGGCAATGGCGGCCAAACTGGCCAAGGGCAAGAGCCGTGAGGAATCTCAGTCGGATGCGGAATTCGTCAAATGCATGAAGGCCTATCAGGATTTCAGCAGCTCGCTGGAATTGCTCAATCAGCGCAAGGATAGCCTGGAACAGGATGTTGCGCAGACGGAAAAAGACGCGAAGGGCTACGAGATCCAACTCCAGTCACTGCATCGTGAACTCGAGACGTTTGTTGATGAGCGCGAACGCAGCGTGGCCGATGTGGCCATGGCCCGGGAGACACGCGCAGCCAGCGAGGCGATTGCTGGCATTGCCAATGACGGCACGGCCGATGACCTGCGGCGTCTGCGCGAGTCGGTGGCGCAGGCCAGGGCAGAATCGCAGGTGACCTCGCGCCTGGCGGGGACGGACACGGCCAGACAGGAGGCCGAATTCATCGAGATGGCTGGCGGCATGGAGGCGGAGTCAGCATTCATGGATGATATCTTCGGCGAGAAAGAAAAGCCGGTGGAAGCAGTACCGGTCAAGAACGCACAGAAGGATGCGCTGCCGGAGTAATGGCGGTTAGGGATGCGAGTGGGCGGTAGGAGCTCGATTAGGATTAGGATTAGGATTACGATTAGGATTAGGAATAGGAATACGATAAAAGGAGAAATCAAATGATCAGGAAATCAGTGGTGATGGCAGGAATGGTTGGACTCTGGATGGCTGGCGTGTCGGCCATGGGGGCGGATGTACCTTCGTTCACGATCGCGGTAAGCGAATATCCTTCATGGAGCGGGACGTTCCTGACCGCGTGCGATATCGGGTTGATCGACGGGACCAAAGGCGGGATGGGGCCGATTGAGAAACGCTGGAACGTCGATATCGTGGTCAAGGATACAGACTATGACTCGTGCATTACGCTGTTTGTTAACGGCAACGTGGACGCTGCCTGCCTGACGAACATTGACAGCCTGGCACCCAGCGTCACACGCAAGGCGGTCGCGATCCTGCCGACATCCACGAGTGCCGGGGCAGACGCCTGTTTGGTGCAGCCGTCAATCGCGTCGGTCGAGGCACTGAAGAACGTGGTGGTCAGGGGGCTCGCGGCGAGTGTCTCGGAGTATACTTTTGACAAAGGGCTGGAAGCGCTTGGCCAGAACGCGGCGGACTATAAATTTGAAAACCTGGATCCGGTCCAGGTCGGGGTGGTGCTGCAGAGCGGCAAGATCGACGCCGGCGTGACGTGGAATCCGGTGGTGATGGAGACCTTGAAGGCCAATGGGAAACTCAAGCGGCTGTTTGATTCCAGCCTGATCAAGGGACATATCATTGATATGGTGACGGCCTCGCGTGTGTCGCTGGCCAAGGAGGGTGGCAAGGCTTTCGCCTGTGCGCTGGTCGATACCTATTACACGGTCTGCAAGCTCATGGACAATGAGGCCACCAGGGACAAGACGTTGACCTCGATGGGCAAGCGTTTCGCCAACCTGGGTCTCAAGGATATGCGCGTTATCGTCAAGGAGACACAGTTTTATTCCACACCGGAAAAGGGGCTGGCTCTGTTTAAGGGGGTTGAACTGCCAGCGGTGATGAAAGACCATATTCTGCCCTGGACGATCCGCAAGGCGTTGGTCGATGAGGGAAAACGCCCGAACATCGTCTTTGGTGATGACGCGGCGGCACAACTCTGCTTTGACCCGCAGTATATTGAGGCGGCCACCAGGAAATAGGGGCTTGGATATGATCGGAAAGCAAATTGAGAAGCGGACGGGGCTGATCTTCTCCCTCCTTGCCGTGGTTCTGCTTTTAGGCGCGTACACCTATCTTTCGCACGTTCAGCACCAGAAGAACGCACAGGACCGCACGATCCCCACCTGGAGTCAGCTTTGGCAGGGAGTGGTCTTTCTGTGCGTACAGCCAAATGCCGCGCAGGATGATAGTGCCGATCTGCTGGCGGCGGCAATGGCCGGAACGGATATGGCGAGCGCACCGGCTTCGCGGAAAGCCAGCTTTTTGAAAGGACGCATTCTCTGGGAAGCCTCACGGGCCACGCTGGGCCGGCTTTTTGCCGGCCTTTCCATGGGCCTTGTCGGCGGTGTGCTGGTCGGGATTCTGATGGGCTGCTTTCTGAAGATCGACGCGGCGGTCTCGCCCGTCATGTATTTTGCGTCCCGGATCATTCCGACGGCGGCCATGCCGATCTTCTTCAAACTCTCTGGCATCGACTTCGAGATGTATGTGGCCATGATCACGTTCGGCTCCATGCCGATTGTGACGCTAACGGTCTCCCAGTACGTCCGCGAATTTCCGGATGAGCTACGGTTCAAGGCGTACACCCTGGGGGCGAGCCATACGGAAGTCATCACGACAGCGATCTTTCCTTATGTGTTTCCCAAGGTGCTTGATCTGGCTGTGCTCATGATCGGACCGGCACTGGTCTATCTGATTGCGGCAGAGCAGATCGTGGCCGGGGAGGGCTTCGGATACCGTATCCGGGTACTGACCAAGGCGACCCGGTTTGAAGCGGTGTACCCGCTGATTGTGGTGTTGACCGTATATGCAGGCATAATCACCTACGGGCTCAAGCTGCTGCAACGGAAGGCTTGCCCCTGGTACAAGGCAGAAAGGCGGTGATGGCATGTCCTCCATTCTGAAGGTCAATGCGCTTTCGCACTGGTTCGGCAGTAACCGGGTGCTGTTCAATGTGAATATGGACATCAAAAGAGGGCAGATCGTGGCCCTTGTCGGGCCCAGTGGGTGCGGCAAATCGACGCTGCTGCGGGCGATCGTAGGGACGCACCCGCCGTGCAGCGGGAATGTAACCATGCTGGACAAGGAGCAGCCCCGGATCATTGATACGCCGGGCCGTGACCGCGGCATTGTCTATCAGCGCTACTCGTTATTTCCGCATCTAACCGCCCAGGAGAATGTTGCATACGGCCTGATGGTCGACCAGACCACCATCGCCTCGCGGCACCTTTTCAAGCGCCGGGAGTGGTCCGCGCTGCGCAAGCAGCACATGGCGGAGGCGGCGGACATGCTGGAGCGGATGAAGCTGGGAACCGCCTTGAAGAAATACCCGCCGGAACTCTCCGGGGGGATGTGTCAGCGGGTGGCGATTGCACAGGCCCTCGTCATGAAGCCGGCGATTATGTTGCTGGACGAGCCGTTCGGTGCCTTGGATGAGGCCACACGGGAGGAGCTGCAGCGTATTCTGCTCGGCCTTTATGCGCAGAACATGGACGCCACGCGGGAGGGGCGCGAACCGCCCTATACGATCATGATCGTGACCCACGAGATCAACGAGGCCATTTTTGTCAGCGATCGCGTGCTTGGGTTATCGCAATACTGGAACTGGAAGGAAGCTGGCGAACCCTGTGCGCCGGGGGCAACCATCGTTTACGACCAACCGGCCCCCATTTTCTCGCCCGACGATGAACGTGACTTCTTTTCATTCCGGGGACAGAAAAACGATATCCTGCATGCGGTTTTTGATCCGTCCTTCTGCCAGTCAGCCAAGGAGTACATACAACTCGCCAATCAGGCGCAGGGAGGGGCTACGCATTGAAAGATCTGGTTTACTCATTTGTCAAGGAGGCGGGGCGCATCATCAATTCCGGACAATCGCGCTCGCTGGTGCTGACCGGTAATGTCACGGACCTGTTCTACAGCAGTAACCAGGAAAACGGAGACTATGTGCCGCTCGTCGATCTGCTGGTGAATCAATGGTCGGTCAAGGGCAACCTGCTGGTCATTTATGAATTGAACGGGCCGATCCGGTTCATGAACGGGGACGATGCCCGAAAGATGAAGGATGCCTGGGGAAAGCTGCACAAGGATGAGAACCAGCAAGCGATTGATCTGGCGCTGGCCAGGACCCGGCAACGCATTGCCGAACTCAGCCAGGACCCCCACTCCAGTTTCGAGGACTGCCTGCGTAAAGCACAGGGCAATCCCACCTATGCGCTCGAACTGCTGCGCCAGATGTGCCTCTGTTCCCGCCTGAGCCGTGACGGGGTTCCCTTTCTCTGGGAAGATCTGATGATCATCATCGAGGGGGCTGAGTTCCTGCTGCCGGAGGGGGAGATTGGCCGCATGAGCGATGTCGACCGGCAGCGGGTGACGATCTGCCGGGACTGGTTCTCGGATCCGGGCTTCGGTAACGCCAAAGACAGCGTGGTGCTGCTGACCGAGTCGATGAGTCTGCTCAACAGCAAGGTGGTTCAACTGCCACAAGTGCTGGGGGTGGAGGTGGGTGCCCCGGATGAGGAGCAGCGCACGCATCTGATCCGCTGGTACAACAAGCAGCTTTCGGACGATAACAAGCTGAAGCTTTGGGAATCGCAGGAGGCACTGGCTCAGATGACGGCAGGCCTTTCCGTGCATGCGCTGCTGCAGTTGTTACGGTATGCGTCGCACACCAACGCAAAAATGTCGGCGACCGACGTGATCGCCAAGGTCGAAGCCTACATCCAGGATCAGTTGGGCGAGGATGTCGTGGAGTTCAAGAAACCCGAGCATACGCTGCGCGACGTGGTCGGGTTCCGGCAGCTCAAGGAATTCATGAAAACGGAATTCATCCCGCGGATCCGTTCGACTGGAAAAAGTGCCTTGCCGGGCGCGGTGATCGGCGGACCGATCGGTGGTGGCAAGAGTTTCCTGCTGGAGGCGGTTGCCGGTGAGCTGGGCATTGTGGTGCTGGTGCTGAAGAATATCCGCAGCAAATGGTATGGCGGCACGGATGTGCTCTTTGAACGCCTGCGCCGCATCATCGGGGCGCTGGATAAATCGCTGATCTTCGTGGATGAAGCCGACACCCAGTTCGGCGGGGTAGGCGAAGACACGCATGACACGGAACGGCGGCTCACGGGCAAGGTGCAGGCCATGATGTCGGATCCGGCCTTGCGCGGGAAGACGTCGTGGCTGCTGATTACCGCGCGCATTCATCTGCTTTCGCCGGATATCCGGCGCCCGGGCCGCGCGGGTAGCCTCATCATTCCGATTCTGGATCCGGAGGGCGAGGATCGTGATGATTTCGTGGCCTGGATGATCAAACCGGTTTTCCGAAAGAGCGAGGACTGCGCAACCCTTACCGCGGCGGCGGCCTTGCTGAAGCCGGCCGTGGCGGGGTACTACGCGGCCGCCTTTGCCGAGGTGCGGTCGGATCTGATCGCGACCGCCGAGATCACCGGGAAGGATGGCTTGACGATCAGCGAGATCAAGGCGGTCATCGATGATCATATTCCGCCCGCGGTAGAGAAGACGCGGCGCTATCAGGTCCTCCAGGCGCTCGTGAATTGCACGCGCTGGAGCCTGCTTCCGCAAGGCGGTGTCCGGGGTGAGATCGAAACGGTTCGCGAACAATGGCGCAAGGAAATCCGCGCCCTGGAACTCGACGGCGTTCGATAGCGGGCGACGAGAACGGTTCACGAAGAGAGAAATTCTACTCGTCCGTCGGCTATCGTCCACCGATCGCCCTTCCGAGAAAGATCCCATCCCGTTTTTGCCCACCGTTTTTCATTTGCTTTATTACTTGCGATTCAGATCATCTGTGCTATTATCAAAAACATAACTTACATCGGTCCTTGCATAAAATATATAGGAGAATTCATGAAGCTTCACATCATCGCGCTCGTGTCCGTCGTCACCGTCCTGCCCGCCTTAGCCCAGCAACCAGACTTTGCTGGCATGGTCAAGGCCCTGGAGGGCATCTCTTCAGCCAATGTGTCCAATGCGGCAAGCGTCGTCAACTTCCGGGAACTCAAGAAGCTGTTGCCCACCACGGCCGCCGGCATCAAGCGCACCAGTGCGGAAGGGCAGAAGCAAAGCACCATGGGCATCACGATTTCCTATGCCGAGGCCCAGTATGAGAAGGACGAGTCGTCCATTTCCGTCAAGATCACCGACACCACCGGAACCGGCTTCATGGCCATGGGGGCTGCCGCCATCACCATGTCCGAAATCGACAAGGAGTCCGACGACGGGTTTGAGCGTACCGCCACCCTGCAGGGGTGCAAGGGCCTGGAAAAGTACAATTCCAGCGATAAATCGGGTGAAATTCAGGTATGGGTCGGCGCACGGTTTATGGTAGAGGTTACCGGCAATGGGGTCTCCTTTGAGAGCCTGAGCAAGACGCTCGCCGCCATTGACCTCAAAGCACTCGCCGCCATCAAGCCAGAGTAAGCGCGTTCCTCGCCGGCAAAGGGGCCGTAAGCTCGCTGGCGCGTAGATTGAACCTGCAGTGAAGGCGCGAGATGATACAAAGAACCATGCTATGGGTGGTGCTTTGTGCCCTTCTCTCGGGATGCGCGTCGCTGCAGATTGAGGATTTTGCAAACCGCAAACCGGCATTTGTGCCCCAGGTGTATTTCAATGGGCCGATGACGGCCTACGGCCTGATCAAGGATCGGCGCGGCAAGGTCGTCAGCCGCTTCAAAGGCCGTTTGATCGGTCGTTGGGATGAGCACGGCGTGGGTACTCTGGACGAGTTATTTGTCTATGAAAACGGCGACACGCAGAAGCGGGTCTGGACCTTCCGCCCTACGGGCACCAACACCTTTGTCGGCACCGCCGGGGACATTGTCGGGGAGGCTCCCATGGTCGTTATGGGCAACACGTTGATGATCGACTACACCATGCGCATCCCGCGCGGCAAAGGAACCGTTGATGTTGACGTGCGCGACTGGCTGCACCTTCAGGAGGATGGGGTCATTCTCAACCACTCCCAGATGAAGAAGTTCGGTGTGCGCGTTGGCGAATTGGTCATCACGATCATCAAGGATTTCCCGCCACTAACCAACATGCCTTAGAGGCACTTACAAACCCCCTCGCTGTGCCCGCTTGAAGCCGGGCACCATGAGGGTTCTGTAAGTGCCTCCTTAATATAACAACCGATCAGAAATCGTCTGCATCGCCTGTTTGTTTTTCGCGGTAAATATTCCATTCAAGCGTTTTCATCACCCCTAACGGAAGCGCTATGCTGCCGAAATTCTCGCTTTCTCCATGCAGCACCTCGTTTTCTATCCGGTTCAGTTTGACGGTCAGCAGCCCCCGGTCTATAAACCGTGCACGTACATCGTCCCGGTTGCGGCGCGCCCGCTCGGCCCCTTCATCGGCCATCGCAATCTCCGTCACCCGGTTGATCGGAACATCCAGTGTGGCATAGGAGGTTTCAAACTTAAGGACGCCGTCCGCGATGGAAATGACGCGGCCCGAGAATTTGTCGTTATTGACAAAGCGCACCTGATCCTCCTTGCCAGTCGCTTTATCGGCACTCGCCGCCCCCGGCACCCGTCCGTCCCATTGCGCCACCTTGATCTTGCTGATCTTGAGATCACTGCCCGATCCGGACGACCGGAAGGCGATCCCGTTGCCTAGGCCGGCAAACGCTGCCGGATCAGTCCACTGCCCGGCCATACTGCCGTTGATTAGCAAGGTGAAACGGCGAGCCGCTTTATCAACCAACACAACAAAACTGGCGGATTGTTGACCGGACTGACCCTCAAAAGCTGGATAATTGACTCGGGAACCGATATTGTTTCCGCCCATGTTGCTCGTAGACCGCTGCATTGAAATGGTTGTTCCTTGAACACTGAGCATATAAGCATCCGAATTCTGCTGCACGTCGGCGGTGTTGAAGATAAACGTGAACTGCGGATATGGGCCGCGCCAGGCGGCGTCGAACCGGACTTCGTACATATCCGGCAACCCCTCTATGATACGTCCCATCGGATACTGTTGCATCGAATACAGCGCACCGTCTGAATAACGCCATTGCGGACGACTTCCGCCCCGTTGATAAACCGTCCATTCCGCCAGATCGTTCGGCCCCTCGAAGAGGACATTCGACATCGACAGATTCGGCAGGATGTTCATGACCATGCGACGGTTGACCCTGACGCGCCCCGAATACCCTGTATCGACCTCAAGCACCTCCGCATCCATGGATACGATCCGTCCCGGCAGCATGTCGCCATTGGTCAAATGAACCGCCGCATCGGATCCTCCGGACGATGAGGACCGGCGCGAGGCCAGCATGATCTTGTCGAGATGCGTGGTATCAAACAAGATATCCTCAGCGGCGGCGGCATGTTTCCATGTCAGCCGCGAGGTACCTGCAGTCGCCGCAGACAAGCGCCCGTGAAGCCGGTCCTGGTTGATGAAATCCATCCGGTCATCCGTTTTGGGCGCGATAAACCGAGGGGCCGCCGCCGCATTCGTTCCCTCCGCTGCCGCTGCCGCCGACACCGCCACCGGCACCGGCAGACTCAATTCCGCTGATCCGGCAACCGGCAATTCGGCATTGGCCCGGCCAGCCAGTAGGGCTGCTATTAAAAAACTAGCCATTACATAACGCATTTCCGTACTCCTTTTCTTTTGTTTTGCTCCTGTCAAAAGCTGACAGGACGTTTTCGATATCACTATTTTTCTTTCCATGGGATACGTTTATGGCTCATCTCACTTCTACGGGAGTCTCTCCTAATCGTAATCCTAATCGTAATCCTAATCGGCTGTTTCATTCGGTTTTGCGTTGTACTCGGCGTGTTGCTCATAAACGCGATGCGCTGATGTGTGCCGAATCAGTCCTACAAGCATCGAGACAATACTTACTAGAATAATCTTCCCCGTTTCGACCTCCTTGATGTGGTGCTTTGCGACCAGCACATCAAGACAGGCAGCGCATTCCAGCGCGGAGCCGCGTGCAATATCAAAAAAACGACAGCGGTCCGCATCCGTATACTTGCCATTACCCTCTGCAATGTTAAGGGGAATGGATGTCGAGGCCCTGTCGAGCTGATTGTGTACGGCAAGCGTCTTAGGAATCTCGAGGAGCAATTCATCGGCCCAGCAGACAAAACGAATGGCCGCTTGGTAGACTTCCAATTTTTCGTGATCAAACGCTGTTTTCATAAACAAAATGTACAGAACAGTAATTCTGATGGCAAGCATACGATTACGATTAGGATTACGATTAAGATTAAGAGAAATTCGTCGCCCGCTCTCGTTGACCGATTTCCATATTCCCAACTTTTATATATCTTGAAAGTACCTTTTTACCTGTCAACGCTCGTAAATCGGCAGATACCTATAATTCAACGCCAGCGACAGCAGCGCTGCCGATGTGCAGAACACATCGCCCTCGCTTCCGGTCCACCGTCCATCAGGCCCCTGACTGGCTGCCAGCCGGGCAAGATTCTCCACGTTCCACTTGTTCCAGAGTTGCATGTTGCCATGGAACAATGCCTGCGAGGCGTAGTAAAGATAATAATACGGATGCTGGTCCGGCACCAGCCAGACCTGCTCGACATACCGCAGGGCCGACGCATAGGCGGCGTTCCGGTTATGGTCGGTCAGCGCCAAGATCAGCGCGCCGATCGCCGATGAGGCGGTT
The DNA here is from genome assembly GCA_002428045.1 of Verrucomicrobia bacterium UBA6015. GTDB lineage: Bacteria > Verrucomicrobiota > Kiritimatiellia > UBA8416 > UBA8416 > UBA8416. The sequence goes on along the minus strand of DIZZ01000223.1, from coordinate 5,759 downwards.
GTCGGTCCGGAAGCGGAGGCGTATCCAAAACCGCCATTGCCGGACTGATGCCTTGAAATAAGCTGTACCGCAAGGTCGATTGCACGATCTGGAACAGCCATGCCGGCATTGCGTGCCGCCAGCAGTGCCATCAACTGAGCACCGCTGACCGTGGTGTCGGCATCGGTACTTGAGGGCGAATAGCGCCACCCTCCGGTGGGGTTCACAGCCTGGGCCGACAAGATCAACGCCACCGCTTTCTGTAATGCCGGTCCGAGGCGCGGATCATTCACGGTGCCGTAAGCCTCCGCCAGCGCCAGGGTGGAAAACCCGTGATTATACATCGAATCGCCAATATAACCGGTCTGCGGGGCCATGCGTGAGAGGATGAAGTCCAGCCCTTTGCGGATGTGTGTACGGTAGGCCCCATGGTTCGGATCATCACCGCGAGCCAGCATGGCCATCACCGCCACGCCGACAACGCCGGGATTATCGCCGTATTGTCCATCCCAACAGCCATCCTGCTTCTGGCTGGCCGCGAGCCAGGCCAACCCGCGCGAATAGACCGCATCGAGCGCAGGCGGTATCGGCTCACCATGATACCCCGCGGAATCAGGCGCTCCAAACGAAGCCATCGGGCACAGGGCGCTGCTGATCAGCGCCAGCAACGCCAGGCACGCTTTTACCGTCAACGATTTCATAATTCGCTTTCCCGCCTATTGAAATACTCCTGCAAGGCATCGCGGTATTCCGCCGGCCACTCCTGCGCCGCCGCCCCGCCCGCCTTTTCTATGCGGCGCTCTTCAGAGGCCGTACCCTCCTTGGCGCCGGATCCATCCGCCCCGCTTACCCCATCCTTCGAACCACCGGCATATCCGCTGCCAGGCATCATCCCCATCGCCATACTGAGGCTCTGCATCATCTGCATGGCCTGCCCTGCACCGCTGCCACCCCCGCTCCCGTCATCGGCCCCCGACAGCATCTCGATAATGACCGTCTGTACTGCGATCACATCCGCATCCGCACGCGGCCGGTTCAGTAGCGCCGTAGCCGACTCCATCTCGCCGACCACCGCCCTGACCAGCTTTTTCAGTCCCGGATTCCCGGTGCGCCCGGCAAGCCCGCGCACCCCCCCGGCAATCTCCTCCTGAACACCCGCCAGCCGCCGTGCCGCTTCAGCATGCTTGCCCTCGTCGGCGGTCTGCCTCGCCGCCAGGCGGGTCTGGTCACGCAGGCTTTCCTCACGCTGCCGGGCATGCATGAGACCGAACACGACCTCGATATCGGCGGCCGACAAGGGCTCACCTTCCTCTCCGCCTTCACAACCGCCCTCGCTGCGCTGCGCCGCCTTCAGGCTGGCCGCCCAGGCCGAAAAATGACCATCCCATTCCGCTGCCGCACCAATGGCACCCACCGTCACGTTACCACGGATCCTGGCACTTAAATCCACAAGGCTCGGCTTCATCTGTTTCTGCACCATCTCCTGGTAAACGGTGTCATACGCCTCCAGCCTCGTCCGGCTGAAAAAGCCCGGCAGGTCATCCTGGATGGTTCCCGCCTCGTCCCTGGTGCGCTCATGCTGCGAGGTCAACTGTTCCAGGGTCTTGCGCAGGTCTTCGGGAAGATCAGCAGGCAGGGCGCCCGCCAGGGACGGAAGCCGTTTCGTGAGCGTTTCACTAATCCTGCGCTCGCTGGCCGCCACCTGCAAAAGGCGATTGACGAAATTCCGGGCGATCATGTTTTCGATCGTGCGGTTGGCCTGCTGCTCAAGCTGGCGCAGCGTCGCCAGGATCTGCTCCTGCAACCGCATGGCTTTATCGAGTTCGGACGGACGCTGCCCCGGCTGCGCCGCCGCCTTGCCCATGGACTGGGCGGCAGCCGGCATTTCCCGCCCCGCGAGTCCCGCCAGGCTTTCCGCCAACTCGGCCCACTGGCGCATGGCCTCCGCTTCAATCGCGCTGTTGCGCAAGGCCTCCTCCAGCAGACGCCAGGCCTGCTGGGCCGTATCCGACGCCTGCTTGGCATGCTCCAGCTCGGCCTGACGATGATCAGCCAATTGGTCGCCAACCGCAGCGGAGGCCAGTTGTTCGGCCGGTAGCGCCGCCAGCTCGCGGTTCGTTTCCAGCAGCCGCTCCTCCTGCCGCGTCAGCTCCTCGATCACCGCCTGCAGGGCATCCATTTTCATGCGTACCAGATCCGCATGCCGGGCACGGCTCAGCACATGGATTTCATGCACAACAGAAGCAACCGGTGCGCGCCC
>DIZZ01000223.1:0-3457 GCA_002428045.1 Verrucomicrobia bacterium UBA6015 | reverse complement strand
TCCAGCGTCGTGCGGTCGGGAGCCCCCGCATCGACCGTCTGCCGCCCGCCCGGCAGGCTGATTTCGCGCTGCTTGCCAGTCGCCACTGTCCAGTCCACCCAGGCTTCACGGATGCCGTAATCGTCATCGGCACGAATGATGAACGAGAGCACCTCGTCCTCCAGAATGGCCACCGTCCGCTCCACCCCACGGGTTTCCACACGGGGCGGACTGTCCTGGTGCAGATCGGCCTGGAAGCCATAGGGTGCCGCGCCATGCAGGCCGAAGGTATCCACCCAAGTCACTGTGGTCGAATTGGTTAGTGAAGCTGTATCCATACCGGCCAGCACAAACTGATTGGACTGCACCGGCAGGGTAGCTACCGTCCCGGCCTGCGTGGCGTCGGCACGGTGCAATGCCCGGCTGACCGTGCCGGTCAGCGTGACCACACTGCCGTCAAGAAACGACGGTTGACCACTACCCAGACGCGAAACCAGCGGCTCCCGCTGCAGATAGTCCGGCAACACCTCAACCGCCGTCATGCGCAGCAGTTCCGGACGGTAGACCGGGATCACCCGCGAGCGAAGGACCGCATCGCCCACCCTGATCGTCACGTCGGTTTCCTCCGTCAAGCCTGCCACGCGCAGGTGCGCCGTGCCATCCTGAACCGGAACGTTGACCCGCGCCTGGCCGTTGATACGGCATCGTGCAACCGCAGGCTTCCACCGCGACGCCGACCGCAGTCGGCACGCCATCTCAAACGGTTCGCCGTGGGCGACATGCCATTGCGGCGGGAGTTCTTCGAGACTCGCAAACGTGTAACGCTCGATGTCCGCCAGCGGCCGCACCCAGCGTGCCCACGCATTCTTTCCGGCCAGCGGGAAGCTCAACGCCGGCAGCACCACCACCAGTACCAGCAGCACCAGGGCCGTGCCTGCCAGGCGCGGACGACGCACCGGAGCCGCCCGGTTGAAATCATAGCGGGCGGCCTCCTGTGCCACCTGTTGCACCGCCGCGCGGCACAGGGCGGGCGACATACCAACGGGTGGACGCTGGCCGCTGGCAAGCTCGACCGCACCGAGCAATCGGTCGCCCAGACCGCCCAGGTTGCGTTGCACCAGGCGCGCCAGCGCCCGATTGTCGCGCCGCCGCCAGTGCCAGTGGTACAACCAGCCCAGGCCTGAGAGCACACAGGTAAAAAGCGCCACGCCCAGCAGCAGCCCGCGCACCCACCCCGGGGTATCGATCAGCCGGTCGGCGTATAACAGCAGTCCGTAGCAGAGAAGCAGCACGCTGCAGGATCCGCATACCGCCGTAAACGTCTCCAGGCGAAACAGCCTTCGTTCAAACCGGCGCAACTGACGCTCCAGCGCCTCCGGCATCCGGATCGCATTCCCGTTATCTGTGGTGTTGATATTGCTCATATCAACCCCGCCAGTTTGCGTCCGGCCCAGTAGCAGGCCAGCAGCCCGATCAGCAGCGCGGCCCAGGCCGGATGGCACCAGAGCCGGAATCGCGACTCCACCGGCTTGAAATCGGGCAGTTCGCGGATGGCCTTCACAAGGGCATCAAGCTGGTCAGCCGTCCCGTACTGCCCGCCGGAAATGGAGGATAGCTCGCGCAATACCTCATGCCGTGCCGGACGCCCCACCCGCTCAAGCTCCGGACTGCTGACCTGAACGGTGGCCTGAACCCGCCGCCCCGCCGCGCGTGCCGCGACCTCGACACCGAATGCGCCGCCTTCGCGCGGGACAACGTCAGCCGTAAAGACACCCCAACCGCCCGGTGCCGGCGTCATCACCCGTTTCTCGGTACTGCCCGAGGGTGCCGTCACCGTCACCTCCACCGGCCCGGCAGTCACCGGCATACCGGCCGCATCAAAGACCGTGGCATTCAGGAAGACCCGTTCACCGCGCAGCGGTGCGGCCGGACTATAGAAAAACCGGATCCCGTCGGCATGTGCCAGATGCCGCTGATGCGACATCCAGCGCACCACCTGCCCCCAGAAGCGGTAATGGTACACATCCTCCACCCCGCGCCGCCAGCGCCACGCGCTATCGGTCCCCATGAATAGCACTTTCCCGCTGCCGCGCTCCGCCGACACCAGCATAGGCAGCCGGCCGAACCGGTTACGGGCGGTGGAGTGCACCGCCAGCACCTCCGTGCCGGGCCGCGCCCGCTCTACCGGGGCATACCAGTAAAACCCCGGCAGCCCGCGCCAGACCGCCTGGTTGATGTGCTGGTCCGGTGCCAGCATCGTCAGCAAATGGTCGGCACCCCGGGTGGTCAACAGCAGCTTGGATTCCAGCGTGCTGCCGTAGCCCTGCGGCTGCGCGGCCTCCAGCGTCACCGGCATCAGCTCGCCCAGTTCACTGGCCTGCTGCCCCGCCTGGCGCCCCTGGAACCCCGGCAGGAAAATCAGTCCGCTGCCCTGCTGCTCAACCAACCCCCGCAGCATGGACGCATGCTCGCTGCTCAGTCCGCCTTCCCCTAACCCGACATCCCCGATGAACACCACGTCGAACACCGAAAGCGCCTCGCGCGTGGCCGGGAACGCCGGGATGTAGTCACGCCCTTCACCGGGGGTCATGCCGGGATGCAGCAACAGGCAGGTCACCGCCACCCCCGGATCACGCTCCAGCGCATTGCGCAGGAAACGGTACTCCCAGCGCGGCAGCGTATCGATCACCAGCACCTTGAGCAATTCACGACGGATTTCGATGGTAAACGCCTGTTCATTGTTGTCATCGAACAGCTCATCCCTTTCCACCGGCAGACGCAGCTTGAGTTCGTAAGACCCAGCCTCGGGAGGAACAAACAGGATGCTGTCCTGGAAACGCGCCATGGCGGGAATGTGCAGATCGCGCCGGGTCTCATAGCCATTCGGGCCGCTCAACACGATGCTGGTCTTCACATCCCGCGGCAGTCGACTCTGGAGCGTGAAGGGCAGCACGATGTGTTCATCCACCAGTCCGTACGCTGGCGCGTTGACCAGCTGGAGTTCAATATCAGGCAGATAGGCGGCACTGCCAACCGCCACGCTGAATACCGGCACCTCGCGCAACGCAAGCTCGGTGGCCGCCGCTACCGGAGAAGCGCCCTGGTTCCAGTCGCCATCCGACAGCAGCAGTACCGCCCGCAGGTCCGCATGACGCCGCGCCACCTGCGCCAGCGCCTGGTTGATGTCGGTCCCCGGCTCATCCGCGCCATCGGTGGAATCAAACGGCGCAAGCTCCACACGATAGCGTTCCTCCAGCGGCTTCAGGAACGCCGCCTCCCGCTGCGCCTTCAACCATTCCGCGCGGGGTACCGCCGTTCCTTCGTGGACCACATCCCGCGTCGCCATGCTGCCGGACTCATCGCACAGGACCGCCAGCACCGGCTGACGGGTGTGCCGATCAACCTTCACCCGTTCGGGGCGGAGCAACGTGACGGCCAGCAGGAGCGCCACCATAACGCGCAGGCTCTCAAGCAGGAT
>DIZZ01000181.1:8394-22517 GCA_002428045.1 Verrucomicrobia bacterium UBA6015 | reverse complement strand
TTGGGCGTTGGGCGTTGGATGTTGGGTGTTGGGCGTTGGGCGTTTTTGTGTTTTTTATAAGGAGACTCCACATGATCATCGCAGACTTGAGGAAAATCGAGGGCCGCCGCTATCCGGCCGGGCGTCGCACACAGAATCTCGCTGGCGGTGTCTCTCCCGTCCAGGCGAAGAACTTCGCCATGGGCATGGTCACGCTCGACCCCGACGGCGGCCAGGTTCCCTGGCACAACCAGGAGCAGGAGGAGGTCTACTTCGTGGTCGAGGGCACGGGCGAGATGTGCCTGGGCGAGGAGGTTTCGGAGCTGAGTACCGGCCAGATCGTCAAGATCCCGCCGGGGGTCTTCCACCAGCTCAGCAACAAGGGCAAGACCCCGCTGCGCATGATCTACTGCTACGGTCCCGCCGGGGATGTCGCCCACTGGAAACAGGAACTGGCCGGCACCCTGCCCGCCGCAGGCAAGGAGGCCCCACCACTGCCCGAAGGTGCCGTCTACAAGCAATGCACCGACCTGCCCGAAGGCGGTCCGATCATCATTTAGACGAAAACCGTGGGCGTGCTGGGATCACGTCAACAACGATCAATCTCCTCGCGGGCGATCTGAACCCATCTCGCCAGCCGTTCCGGCTCGTTGTTCAGGGTATGCACGTCCTTCATGATGATTTCGAGACGGCCCCCACGGGCCACATCTAGCGTTTCCTGGATATCCTTACGGATCGCCGCTTCGTCAAACCCATCGGTACTGATCAGTGTGGGATTGGGCTTGCGTGAAAAGACATAGTCACGTCCAAGCGCCTCCGCCATAAAACGCTGGTCGGCCCAGGGCGAGACGGATACGCGCGACAGCCCCGGCAGCCGCTTGATGATATGCCACCGATTGTTAACGGGCTCACAACAACCGTAGTAGACCTTTCCAAATCGCTGCGCAATGCTCAAATGGTAAGGAAAGACAAACTCCTCAAACAACTCGGGTCCAACCCCTACGGTCTCCTGCGATTCCAGCAATACCCAGAGGTCACGCTCCCGAACCGGCGATGCCACCGGTGACGTAGCGGCCTGCGGGAGACCAACGGTGTACCCCATGGAGCCAGAACCAATGTAGTCATTCTCGTTGTTCAGCGTGTAAAGTCCCTCTGCTTCAAGCCAGCTTGAGAAGACGAGGTTGTCGTCCCGGAGAAACGCCATTACCCGGTGTAATCCATCCGGGTTATCGTACATCGACAGCATCAGCGACTCCAAGCCGATCAGGTCGATGGCCTGCCATGTCAGCCCCATGGTCCAGTAGTGATTACACCGCATGCGGACGGGGAGAATCCCTTCAAACACGGCGTCCATCCGTTGCTTTTCAGCCACGCTCGCTTCGCGGTTCACCGAGAAGGTGCGCGGACGCAGTTTGCCAAAATCGGCATCCAGATCCTTGATCGGCGGCTCCCATGAGCGCGAGCCCATGTGTTCGGCATCGCCGCCTTGATGCACAACGGGGGCCACCCCGAAGTTGCTCACCGAGACCCGCCAGGAGACATTCATAACGGGCTCCACCACGTGATCGTCCTGGAGTTCCTCGAACAAGAGGGCCTCTCTGCGCATCGCGCCTTCAAGACGGCGTGCCCACTCGTCGGTACACTCAAGGGCGCTGACCGTGCAGGGTTTCTGCTGATCCCTGATCCCGCCGTGCTCGGCCAGCACCATGACGCGGTTGTCACGGCCGGCATCCAAGGCCAGCCACGCGGCGCGCCGTTCCTGGTTTACCGGATCCTCAGCGATCTGCAACTTTCGTTCGGCTAATCGCCGGAGCACATTCACATCGTTTTGTAGAAGCGGTGTTGGCATCGCCTTCCTCCCTTCTGGATTACAATTACACCCCGTCGGCAACGGCCTTGGCGATGAAATCGCCCATTTGCACCGTCGAACGAGCCTCGTGCTTGCGTTCGGCAGGCAGCAGTTCGGCGGTCAGATACGATTCGGACAGGGCCTTGGAAACCGCCCGTTCAATGGCATCCGCCGCCGCGTGCTGCGCAAACGCGAAGCGCAGCATCAGCGCCGCCGAGAGGATCTGGGCGATGGGATTGGCAATCCCCTTGCCCGCGATATCGGGCGCTGAGCCACCTGCCGGTTCAAACAGTCCGAACCCCGTCTCGTTCATGCTGGCCGATGCAAGGAATCCCATCGATCCGGTCAGCATCGCGATCTCATCGGATAAAATATCGCCGAACAGATTCGAGCAGAGCAACACGTCAAAATCGAACGGACGCCGCAGGAGCTGCATCGCCGCGTTATCGATGTAAATATGTTCCAGCGTGACATCCGGGAATTCGCGATGCACCTCGACCACCACTTGGCGCCACAGGACGGAGGTGGTCAGCACATTGGCCTTGTCGACCGAGGTCACCTTGCCCCGGCGCAGGCGCGCGGCCTCGAAGGCCTTACGGGCGATCCGGGTAATCTCGCGTCGGCTATAGCGCATGGTGTCAAACGCCTCCTCGGCGTCCCCCTCCCCTTGCCGACCCTTGGGCTTGCCGAAATAGATACCCCCCGTTAACTCGCGCACACAGAGGATGTCAAAGCCCTTGGCAGAAATATCCGCACGCAACGGGGATAGTGATTCAAAGCCTGTATACAGCTTGGCCGGACGCAGGTTGCAGAACAGGCCGAAGTGCGACCGCAGCGGCAGCAGCGACGCCCGTTCCGGCTGCTCATTGGGCGGCAGGCGTTCCCAGGCGGGCCCACCCACCGAGCCGAACAGGATCGCCCCGGCCGCCTCGCATCCCCGAAGCGTGGCCTCTGGCAAAGCCCGCCCATGTCGGTCGATCGCGGCACCGCCGACATCATACTCCCGATACGTGATCGAAAGCCCGAAACGCTGCTCCACGGCGGCCATCACCTTGCGTGCTTCTGCCATCACTTCCGGACCGATTCCATCCCCCGCCAACACCGCGACATTATAGTTCATCTTGATGCACTTCCTTCTTTTTCTTGCAAACCCATGACCGTTGCGTTAATCTGCCTCTTTCCAATTCAGGATTTAGGTGTTCAACATTCAAACAGAAGGAGCAATCATGTCAACTATTATCGATATCTGCGCACGCGAGATTCTGGATTCACGCGGCAACCCAACCGTCGAGGCGGACATTTACCTCGAGAGCGGGATCATGGGACGCGCCGCCGTGCCGTCGGGTGCCTCAACCGGTGAGAACGAAGCCGTCGAACTGCGCGATGGCGATGCCAAGCGCTACCTCGGCAAGGGCACGCTCAAAGCCGTCAAGAACGTCAACGAAGTAATTGCCCCGGAATTGCTCGGGATGGACATCATGGACCAGGTCAGCATCGACCGGACCATGATTGAACTTGATGGCACCGACACCAAGAAGAAGCTGGGTGCCAACGCCATGCTGGCCGTCTCCATGGCCGCTGCCAAGGCCGCTGCCGAATATGCAGGCATGCCGCTGTTCCGCTATATCGGTGGTGCCAATGCCCGCGTGTTGCCCGTGCCGATGATGAATGTCCTGAACGGCGGGGCCCATAGCGATGCGCCGGTCGACATCCAGGAATTCATGATCATGCCCAAGGGTGCCAAGACCTTCTCAGAAGCGCTCCGCATGGGTGCCGAGACCTTCCACGCGCTCAAGTCCGTGCTGAAGGGGTTGAATATGTCGACCAACGTCGGCGACGAGGGCGGCTTCGCCCCCGAGCTCAAGAGCAACGAGCAGGCGCTGGAAGTGCTGATCGCGGCCATCAAGAAGGCGGGGTATGAACCCGGCAAGGATATCTTCATCGCGCTTGACCCCGCCTCCAGCGAGTACTTCATCAAGAGCAGCAAGAAGTATCACTTCAAGAAGAGCGACGATTCCAAGAAATCGATCGATGATATGGTGGCCTTCTGGCAGGACTGGTGCAACCGCTACCCGATCATCAGCATTGAGGACGGCATGGCCGAGCACGACTGGGCAGGCTGGAAGAAACTGACCGACGCCATTGGTGACAAGGTTCAACTGGTCGGCGACGATCTGTTCGTGACGAACACCAAGTTCCTCAAGAAGGGTATCGATAGCGGCACGGCCAATTCGATCCTGATCAAGGTCAACCAGATCGGCACACTGACCGAGACGCTGGAAGCTATCCAGATGGCAACCCGCGCAGGCTACACCTCAGTCATCAGCCATCGCTCCGGCGAGACGGAAGACTGCACGATTGCCGACATCGCCGTCGCGACCAACGCTGGCCAGATCAAGACCGGTTCGCTCTCGCGTACCGATCGGATCTGCAAGTACAACCAGCTCCTCCGCATCGAGGAAATGCTGGGCCGGGACGCCATCTTTGGCGGCGTGATCTAATCCAGGACACACACAGACATCAAAAGGACCGGCGGATTTATCCGCCGGTCCTTTTTTATTTTGGAAAAGACAGGATGACGACGACAGGCGATGGCCTTGGCGCGCTCAGTACGACGGGCTTCCGATCCCCCAGTGAGGACGGACGAAACATTGATACATATTTGTTGTATCCACGGTAGATGTACTGCAAATATGTACGTATTACGATCGGCGTTGAATTCACTAAATAATTCTCGTTAAAAAATTTTAATTACTTTACTATTAGATAATTAGATAATTAGTCGAGGACCCCCCAAGAGGGGATGGCACGGTCTTTGCGACAAAGACGCTGTGCATTCCCATTTTTTGGAATGTGCCCGGGCCTACGGATTCTGTTCCGCGTTGGTCTGTGTTGTTTGGCAGTGGGGACAGGGTATGCAGGGAAGGAGAGTTATATGATGAGCGGTAGGATAAAAGGGGTGTGCATGATGATCGCTGGTGCGCTGATCGTCGGCGGGAGCGTTGCACTGGCGCAGGAGGAAGCTGGCGCACTGATCGCTGGCGGTAGCGTCGCGCCAGCGCAAGAGGCAGTTGCTGGGGTGAGCGCGGAGATGTTCGCCATTAACAATGTCTGGATGATGGTGGCCACGTTTCTGGTATTCATCATGAATCTGGGGTTTGCCATGGTGGAAACCGGGCTCTGCCGGGCGAAAAACGCCACGAATATTCTGTTTAAGAATACCGTGATCCCCTCGATTGGTATATTGGGGTTCGCCCTGATTGGGTTCAACCTGATGTATCCGGGAAAGTTCAATATCATTGAGGGCATTTTCGGGTTTGCCGGGTTCGGCATTGGAACCGATGCAGCGGGCGTAACCAGCGCCTACAACGTCGGATACACCTACTGGACGGACTTCCTGTTCCAGGCCATGTTTGCCGCGACGGCGGCAACCATCGTTTCCGGCGCCGTAGCCGAACGTGTGAAGCTCGGTTCTTTCCTGGTTTTTACCGCGATCTATGTCACGCTGGTGTATCCCTTTGTCGGATCTTGGACATGGGGCGGTGGCTGGCTTAAAGGACTGAACTTCCACGACTTCGCCGGTTCGACACTCGTTCACTCCGTCGGAGGTTGGGGCGCCCTGGCTGGCGCGTTGGTGCTTGGTCCCCGTCTTGGCAAGTACGTCAACGGCAGGGTCCGACCGATCATGGGGCATAACCTGGCCTTGGTTACCGTGGGTGTATTCATGCTGTGGCTGGGCTGGTTCGGGTTTAATGGCGGGTCGGTGCTGTCGGCTGATCCGGGGATGGTTTCATTCGTACTGCTTACCACCACCCTGGCGGCGGCGGCAGGAACCCTCGGTGCCATGGTGACCTCGTGGATCATCCAGAAAAAGCCCGACTTCACGATGGTGCTCAACGGCTGCCTCGCGGGGCTGGTCGGCATCACGGCTGGCGCTGACGTTGTCACGGTGCCGGCAGCGGTCATTATTGGTTTGATCGCCGGTGTCCTGGCGGTGCTCGGTGTGATGTTCTTTGACAAGCTGAAAATCGACGATCCCGTCGGTGCGCTGTCTGTGCATTTGGTCGGCGGTGTATTCGGCACGTTGGCGGTTGGGTTTTTCAGCACGAACCCGGATTTCACCATCAAGACACAGTTGATTGGTATTGCCAGCTACGGCATCTTCTGTTTCCCTGCGGCGTTTCTGATCTTCTGGATCCTGAAGAAGACCATCGGGATTCGCGTCAGCGAAGAAGAGGAACTCAAGGGGCTAGATATCGGCGAACATGGACAAGAGGCCTATTCCGGGTTCCAATTCTTCACCAACAGCTAACCTAAAGACAAGGAGAACAAAAGATGAAATTGATCGTGGCTTATATTCAACCCGAGAAACTCAATGCGGTTAAACAATCGCTTTACGACAAAGAGATCTACAAGATCTCGGTGACCAACGCCCTCGGCTGCGGTCAGCAGAAGGGCTATCACGAATCGTACCGCGGCGTTGACGTCGAGGTCAACCTGCTGAAGAAGGTACGCGTCGAGATCGCGGTGAATGATGAGTTCGTGAAGCAGACGATCGACGCGATCATCGCCGCGGCCCGCAGCGGCAAGATCGGCGATGGCAAGATCTTCGTGATGAATCTGGAGCATTGCATCCGGATTCGTACCGGGGAAACCGGCAAGGAGGCGATCGGCTAAAGAACGCGTATTGGCGACGACATCAACGGGGGCCGGGCATTGCTGCCCGGCCCCCGTTTTCTTAGGAAAATGCTGTACAACCAAAAGTTGGCTATTGTAGAATGCCAGCAATGGAACTTGATGCATCATCTCAAAATATCGAGGATCGGGTGGTTGATTGTGTTGATCAATTACCCGTGCTGCCGGTCCATATCCTTGAACTGCGCCAGCTTACCGCCAACCCGGATGTCAACTTCAAGCAGATTGTGCCGATCCTGAACAAGGATCCCGGGCTGACCGCCGATTTACTCAAAATCGTCAACTCGGCTCGCTACGGTCTCCGGGAACGTATTGGTACAATCGATCAGGCAATCCTTTTTTTCGGGATGCGCAACTTTGTCGAGTACATCGCCTTGACATTTGCCGAGAACGCCCTGCGCAAGACCTTTGCCAAGATGCCGGATATCAGTGTCTACTTCGATCATGCCACACAGATCTCTATCCAGACGCGCAACATCGCCGCCATGGCTGGCATCCGCCACCAGGATCAGGAAACCCTGACCATGGCCGGCCTGCTGCATGATGTGGGCCGCCTGGTGCTGCAGTTGATCACCCAGACCGAAGGGGTGCGCCTGTTGTCCGACCGGCCAGCCGCCGATATGGAGGCGATTGTCCTGAATGAGCAGGAGCGCTGGGGGATCGATCACTGCGTGGTGGGCTCTCGCATTTGCAACAAATGGCGGTTCCCGGAACTCTTTGAATCCTGCATCCGGTGGCATCACAAGCCGGTTCATGGCGACATCTTCTGCCGCGAAAGCGCCATCATCTACCTGGCGCATATCCTGACCGTGCCAGGCATCACGGCGGAGGTTATCGCCACCGCCCTGCCCCTCGAACGGATGACAGAGCTTGGCCTCACACCCGAAGGCCTGGCCACCCTTGCGCCCGGCGATTAACAGAGGTTACAATAGGAGAGGGTTATCATCATGCAGGGAACCACGCCACGGGACCATGTGATCACGATCGAGATGGACTCCCTACATGCGGTGAACCTGGCGATGCAACAGAACCGTATCCCGATCATCCGCGAACTACGGATCCAGAATTTAGGCGACCGCGACCGCGCCGACGTGGCGGTAACACTTACGCCCGAGCCCCTCTTTGCCGATCCGGTGCAGGTGGATGTCGGGACCCTGCTGGCAAACGAGGCAAAGGCATTGGACACGGTCCGGCTGAATCTACTGCCGACGGTCCTTGCCCAGATGACCGAAGGGGTGGCGGGCAATATCAAGGTCACGGTCACGGCGGGAAACGAGCCCGTTTCCCAGCAGGTCTTCCCGATCGAGGTGCTGGCCTACGACCAGTGGTGCGGCAACGGGATCCTTCCCGAAATGCTCTCGGCGTTCGTCACGCCGAACCACCCGGCCATCGCCCCGATCCTGCGGAGGGCGGCGGAATGGATGGAAACCTGGACGGGACGCTCGGCGCTGGACGAGTACCAATCCCGCCAGGCGAACCGCGTGCGCCAGCAAATGGCCGCCATCTATGCCGCCCTGGCGGAGCTGGACATCGCCTATGCACCCTCCCCCGCCAGCTTCGGTGCCCCGGGGCAGCGCCTCCGGCTCGCCGACAAGGTGATTGAAAACAAACTCGGGAACTGCATCGAGCTCTCGCTCCTCTACGCCGCCTGCCTTGAAGCCGCCGGCATTCATCCCCTGGTGATCCTGATCGAGAACCACGCCTTCACGGGCGGCTGGCTGATTCCAGACACGTTTCCCGACAGTATCACGGATGATGCGTCGTTCCTCTCGAAGCGGATCGCCGACGGGGTCAACGAGATGGTCGTGCTGGAAGCCACCGGGTTGACCAGTGGCGGTAAAACGACGTTCGAGCAAGCCGTCAAGGCCGGCCAAAACCACCTTGGCAATCCAGACACGTTTCTTTACACCCTCGATGTGAAGCGCTGCCGCTATGCAGGCATCCATCCCATCCCCCAGCGAATCCAGGATGGCGACCGCTGGATCCTCCAGGACGACGTTTCCGGGATTGACGTATCAACCGCCGCACCGACATCGGTCACACCGTATGACCTGCCGCAACAGGCCGACACACGACCCCCCACCAAGCAAATGATGTGGGAGCGCAAGCTGCTCGACCTGAGCCTGCGGAACAATTTGCTCAACATCCGCATCACCAAGAACACCCTGCAACTGCTCTCCGCCAATCTGCACGACGTCGAGGATGCCCTGGCCGACGGCGCGGAATTCCAGATTTTACCACGCCCCACCGATTGGGATAGCCCGCTCTATGAGTTCGGATTACACCGCTCGCTGGACGCGACCGACCCGATGGTTGAACTGGTCAAGTCCGAACTGGCCCAGCAACGCCTCCGTACCTTTCTTCCAGAAGCGCAATTGCCTGTCGCCCTGACCCATCTGTATCGCGCATCCCGGCTGGCCATCGAGGAAAGCGGAACCAATACGCTGTATATCGCCCTGGGACTGCTGAAATGGTTCGAGACCGCCAGCAGTGAGCGTCCCCGCTATGCCCCCATCCTGCTCCTCCCGATCGAGATCATCCGCAAGACCTCCGCCAAGGGCTATGTCATCCGATCGCGCGATGAGGAGCCGTTCCTGAACATCACCCTGCTGGAAATGCTACGCCAGAATTTCAACCTGACGATTCCCGGACTCGACCCCCTACCCCGCGATGAGCGCGGCGTGGATGTGCGCAAGCTTTACACGATCATCCGCCACGGCATCAAGAACCAGCGGCGCTGGGATGTGGACGAGATTGCCATGCTGGGGCTATTCTCGTTCAACACGTTCGTCATGTGGAACGACATCCACTCCCATGCCGAGCAAATGGCACGCAACCGGGCCGTCGCCAGCCTGATGAGCGGGAAGCTCGAATGGCAACCCGCACTATCCTCCTGTGATGCAAGGGTGCTCGACCGGACCACCTCGCCAGCGGATATCCTGCTGCCTGTCCCTGCCGATTCGTCGCAACTGGAGGCGGTCTACGAGGCGGTCAAAGGCTTCTCTTTCATCCTGCACGGCCCTCCCGGAACGGGCAAGTCGCAAACCATCACAAACATCATCGCCAATGCGCTGTACCGTGGCAAGCGGGTGCTTTTCGTGGCGGAGAAAATGGCCGCCCTGTCGGTTGTGGAGGACCGCCTGCGCAAGATCGGGCTAGGTCCTTTCTGCCTGGAGCTACACTCCAACAAGACCCAGAAATCGGCCGTCATCGCGCAGTTGAAGGAAACCACGGAAGTGGTCCGCCAGCAAAGCCCGGAGCATTTCGCGAGGGAGGCCCAACGGCTGTACGCGGTGCGCAGCGACCTGAATGCTTATGTACAGGCCCTGCACAAGCGGCATCCGTTCGGGTTTTCCCTTTATGAGGCCGTTCCCCGCTACCAGAGTCTCGGCGGCGAGGAGCCGTTTGATCTCTCGCCCGACCTGATCGACGGCATGTCGTCAGAAACCCTGGGCGAGTGGCGCGACGCCGTGGAGACGCTGTCCAACATCGGCAATGCCTGCGGACATCCGCATGCGCACCCCCTGGACGGCATCGGGGTTGCCGATTATTCGGCCTCGGTGCAGGCCGCCGCCGAAGCGAGCGTCGCCGAGTGGCGGCAGCAGTTACAAGCTCGGCATTCCCCCCTCGCGAGCATCACAAAAATTACCGGCTTGACGCTGCCGGCCAACGCATCGACCGCCCACCTGGCTCCCGTGCAGCGCCTGTTCGCTAGCGTGCTGGCGATGCCCGCCTGCACCCCGGCGGCCTCACTGCTCTCGCTCGACGCCAAAACACTCCTGGCGGCGTGGGACATCCACGCGGGCCAGTGGATACTGCCCCGCTGGTCGGGGCAGCGTGCCATCCGCAAGCAAATTCGACAGCATCTGGCCGCGGATCCCGGACCGATGGATGTGCGGGCCCTGCTAACGTGCCTGGTCGAGACCCACGCTGCCCTCCGCGAGCTAGCCGCCGACGTGACACAGATCACCGCCGTCAAAACGCACCTTGCCGGACAACTGGCCGAGGGTACCGGTACCTTCCGCGATCTATACAGCGCCAGTATCAGCGCATTCAACGCGTGGACCGTCGACTTGCAACACGCATCGGAATCCGTGCAAAGGATCCTTGAACTGGAACAGCCACCATCCACCGTGTTCGAGCAGGCGGAAGCCCAGGCAAAGCCATGGGCCGAACATCTGGGACTTCTCAAGGATTGGAGCCGCTGGATCGCCGCCCGCAACCGACTGCGGGCGCTCGGGATCGGCCACATCGCCGACACCTACAAGACGCAGTTCATCCCGCCTGCCCTGTTGCCCGAGGCGTTCGACAAGAGCGTCTACCATGCGGCCATTACCACCATCATCGCTCACGACCCCGCCTTGGCAATGTTCAACGGCGAGCTGTTCGGGAAGATGATCCAGAAATACCAAACCATGGTCACCGCGTATGAAAGCCTCGTACGGCAGGAACTGCGCGCACGGCTCGCCTCGACAATCCCCGCCTTCAGCATCGAGGCGACACAGAACTCCGAAGTCGGGATCCTGCAGCGCAACATCCGCAACAGCGCGCGTGGCACCCCCATCCGCAAGCTGTTCGACCAGATCCCCACCCTGCTGCCGCGCATGTGCCCCTGCATGCTGATGAGCCCGATGTCCGTCGCCCAGTACCTGGATATTGACAATATCTTCGACCTGGTCATCTTCGACGAAGCCTCGCAGATGCCCACCAGTCAGGCCGTCGGTGCCCTGGCACGCGGCAGGGCGGCCGTCATCGTGGGCGACCCCCGGCAAATGCCGCCCACCAGCTTTTTCGCCACGCAGTCTGTCGATGAGGAGAATATCGACTTGGAGGATATGGACAGCATCCTCGACGACGGACTCGCCCTCACCATGCCCTCAAAATACCTGCTCTGGCATTATCGCAGCCGCCACGAAAGCCTGATCGCCTTCAGCAACGCCCAGTACTACGATAATGCGCTGTACACATTCCCCTCGCCCGACAACCTGGCGTCGAAAGTCGTGCTGGTGCATGTGCCGGGATGCTACGACAAGGGCAAGAGCCGCACCAACCGTGCCGAGGCGGATGCCATCGTCAGCGACATCGAGCGCCGCCTGTCTGATCCGGTCCTCCGGGAGCAGAGCATCGGCGTGGTCACATTCAGCGCCGTGCAGCAGGAACTGGTGGAGGATCTGATCGGTGAACTGTTCGTCCGCCGTCCCGACCTTGAACTGGCGGCTCTGGATCGTGCCGAGCCGATCTTTATCAAGAACCTCGAGAATGTGCAGGGCGACGAACGCGATGTCATCCTCTTCTCGATCTGCTATGGACCGGATGAGCAGGGCCGGGTCAGCATGAACTTCGGCCCCCTCAACCGCAAGGGGGGCGAGCGCCGGTTGAATGTCGCCGTGTCACGGGCACGGCAGGAAATGACCGTGTTCGCGACATTGCAGCCCGAGGCAATCGACCTCAACCGCACCAGCGCAGACGGCGTGGTCGGCCTCCGGCGGTTTCTCGAATATGCACGGCAACGGCCGGTTCCTCCGGCCATCCAGACCATCCGGCATGACGCGCCATCGCTCACCCGCCTGATCGCGGACGAACTGCGCCAGCGTGGCCACACCCTGCATACCCACGTCGGCACCTCGCGTTACCGCATCGACATGGGGATTGTCGACCCTGCGGACCCTTCGCGTTACGCCCTCGGGATCCTGTGCGACGGGGAGATATATGCCGAGGCGAAGACGGCGCGCGACCGGGAAATCGTCCAGCGCGAAACCCTCCGCCGACTCGGCTGGCGGCTCCACCAGGTCTGGACAATGGACTGGATCGTGAACCCGCAAGGCGTTCTGCAGGGCATCGAATCGGCCTTGTCCAACCCACCGGAACCAGCGTCCGTCCACAGCCCCCGTGTGGAAGCCCCACCACAGCCAGAGACTCCCGTGGCACCCGTACCCAGGCCGATCGTTCCAGAAATAACCATGCCTCGGCGCGACAATCCGGCGGAGATCCCGGTCGAGGAGATCGTCAGCGTGCTCAAGGCGCATACGGAACAACAGGTCAGCTTGCCGGAAGACGAACTCTTGCGCCTGGCGGCCCGCTCGTTTGGATACGCACGGCTGGGTACCAACGTGGAAGCCGCCCTGCGCCACGGACTGGCTCAGGCCAAGTCCACGAACCGCCTGCGTGGTGAGAACGGCCGTGTAAGCCTCGCCAACCGTTCATGAAACAGCTTGACAGAAGCAAGCATTACCTGCTGTAGTTGCTCCCTGAAAAGGGGTGACGGGGAGGGGTTGGCAGGGGTGTCCTCGAGGGCTTGAATAAACGCAATAAAAGCGAAACAGGAGCGAAGCAGAATGGCGACAAACGATCGTGAATCCATGGACCTTGATGTCCTCTACATCGGGGCTGGCATTGCCAACCTGAGCTCGGCCTATGCATTGATGAAGGGCATCCGCGAGCATAACGCCAAGGCGGCAGCTAACGGGTTGAAAACGATCGAGGAGCCGGTGGTGCTGGTCGTCGACAAGGGCCAGAAAGTTGGCAGCCATGTGCTCTCTGGTGCCGTCGTGGATCCGGTGGCATTCAAGGAGCTGTTCCCTGAACTCAAGGAGGAGGAACTGCCATTCTTTGCTCCCGTGACGAATGATGATATATACTATCTGACCCGCAGCGGAAAGATCCCCGTTCCGGCACCGGTTCGCCCCCGCGAGATGTGCAACGCGGGCTGTCACCTGGCCTCGCTGGCTGAAGTCACGCGATGGATGGCCGAGAAGTGCCAGGCGATGGGGATCGAGGTTTATACCGAATTCGCCGCGACGGAACTGATCATGGAGGGCAATACGGTCAAGGGCGCAAGGATCGCCGACAAGGGACTGACCAAGACGGGGGAACCGGGGGAGGCATTTACCCCCGGTATGGATATCGAGGCTCGCGTCACCGTGCTCGGCGAGGGTACGCGCGGCTATCTGGCGCAGCAACTGATCGGAACCCTCGGCTTGGCTGCCGATGCCAATGACCAGGTCTGGGCACTGGGCATCAAGGAGCTGATACGGATTCCCAAGGGACGCGTGCAGAAGGGATCCGTCACCCATGCCTTCGGTTATCCCCTCGACATGGCAACTTACGGGGGAGCCTTCGTCTATGCCTTCGACGAGGATCTCGTGGGTGTCGGACTTGTCATGGCGCTGGATTATCCGAATCCGATGATGGATGTCCACGACCAGTTCCTTTTGCTGAAGCGCCACCCGCTGGTGGCTGGCGTCATCGAGGGGGGGGAAGTGGTGGAATACGGAGCCAAGACCCTTCCAGAGGGCGGTTATTTCGCGCTTCCCAAACTATCAGTTAACGGCGCGGTCCTGGTCGGCGACAGTGCGGGTATGCTCAATGCGATGCGCCTCAAGGGGATTCATCTCGCCATGAAATCCGGCATGCTGGCGGCTGAGCGCATCATGATGGCGCTTGCATCCGGCGATACCTCGGCGGCCGCCCTGGATTATCGCGCCGCCTTCGACGCCTCCTGGGCAGGACGGGAACTCCACCGCACCCGCAATTACCGTCAGGGGTTCCACCATGGGTTGTTGCCCGGCATGATGCTGGCGGGCATGCACATGTTCACGGG
>DIZZ01000181.1:0-8305 GCA_002428045.1 Verrucomicrobia bacterium UBA6015 | reverse complement strand
ATCCTGACGGACGTTTTCAAGAGCGGATCGGTCCACCGCGAGGATCAGGCATGCCATTGCCGCATCCTCGAGCCCGCCCTGCTCAAGCGCGACCACAAGGAATATGCGTCGCCCAGCACCCGCTTCTGTCCGGCCGAAGTCTACGAATTGGTAACGGATGACAGCGGTAATTTCACGGACATCCGGATCAACTTCTCGAACTGTGTCCACTGCAAGACCTGCGAGATCAAAGACCCCCTGCAGAACATCCGCTGGACACCGCCAGAGGGAGGGGACGGGCCGCGCTACAAGCAGATGTAGCAGGAATTCGTTATCACAGGGAGGATCCAGAGAGCAACAGCCCGGTGGTCATAAGCCTCAATCCCCCGCTTCCGCACGCTTTCCACGGGTAGATGGCTTGGGCTTGAGGTCGAGACGGGCTTCGGCCTCGGCGTAGCCGGGAACCTGGGCACGGTAGCGGCGGACCATCTTCTTCAGGGCCGCCTGCTGGCGCTCCGAGAGGTATTTGCGCTGGCTATACTGGGTGTCCAGCGACTCGTAAAAGGTCTTGTCGTTGAACTCGCGCTTGCCTCGCTTGACGGGTTCATCCCAGGTGGTAACGTGCTTCATCATCGCTAGCAACTCGCCACTTTCCTTATCCTCCGCCGGGGCCACCTGGCCCGTCAGTCCAAGTTCATCCTTGCGGGCATCAAAGTCGCTGATCTGGGCGGCATTGGATACGAACATACGATCCAGCGCACCAAGCTGCGCCGGGGAAAGCCGGCGTCCGTTCTGCACCTGCTCGGAGAGCGACTCCACGAACTTGCGGGTGGAGTCATCCAGCGCCACCCCGCGCAGGATGCGCAGCTTCTCAATCGAACTGGCGCGCGGCGGTTCCGGCAACGGTTCATCAAGCAATGCCTCCGCACCGCACAGGCGCAGCGCCTCGGCCACGCCTGTGGCTTCCTCGCGATAACGCGACGCCAGGCGCGAGAGCACCTCAAGCTGCCGCGCCGAGATCGGTTTGCTGCCCTCCTGGAGTTGTTCCTCCACCGAGGCGACGAAGGTTTCGTCACTGTAGGTACGTTTACCGCGGGTCACCGGCGGGTCCCATTTGCGTACGGTCTTGAAGACGTCCAGCAGCGCCTGGACATGCCCTAGGTCGGCAGGCGGCTCCTTGGCCCCATCCATCCACCCGTTGAACTGGGTGTAGAAAGTCTCCAGCATCTTGGTCCAGTCCACATTGCCGTCCTCGATGGTGTCCAGCTTACTTTCCATATCCGCCGTGAACTGGACATCGAAAAGCTGCCCGAGTTCGCGCGTCAGGAACGTACTGGTTTTCATCCCAAGGTCCGACGGGAACAGCGTCCGGTTCTTCAGCTCGACATACTCGCGCGTTTGCAGGGTGGTCAGGATCTGGGCATAGGTGCTGGGACGGCCCACGCCGTTGGCTTCGAGCGCCTTGACCAACGAGGCTTCGCTAAAACGCGACGGCGGCTGGGTTTCCTTCTGCTCCGAAAGCAGTTCGAGCAGTGCCAGCGGTTCCCCTTCTTTCACCATCGGCATGCCCTCAACTTGGTCGCTGTCGTCCTCTTTCTTGTCCTTTTCCCCGGTCACGCGGCGATGTCCATCGAACTTTACATCCGACGCCGTGGCGGTGAGCAGGTAACGGTGCTTACTGCCAGCCGCCGCGCGCGGCACGGCCTCGACCTCCACCGTCCGTTGCTCGATCCGGGCGGGCGGCATCTGGCAGGCGACAAAACGTTCCCAGATCAGGCGGTAAAGCTTGAGCGAGGGCTCGTCGATCACCCCCTTGAGCCGATCGGGCGTCAGGGTGACATCGGTGGGGCGGATGGCCTCATGCGCCTCCTGCGCCCCTCCACGACTGCGATAGACGTTCGGCGATGGCGGCAGGTAGGCCGCTCCATAGGCCTTTTCAATAAATGCCCGGCAGGCGACCAGCGCATCCTGGGAAAGGTTCACGGAGTCCGTACGCATATAGGTGATCAGACCGGAAGCACCGCCATCCACATTAACACCTTCATACAACTTCTGGGCAATATCCATGGTGCGCTTGGGCGAAAAACCACAGAAGGTCGAGGCCGCCTGCTGCAAGGTGCTGGTGATGAACGGGGGATACGCCTGGCGGTTGACCATACGCGTCTTGATCCCGGCCACTTTCATCGCGCATCCATCCAGATCGGTCTGCACGGTTTGCGCCTCGGCGGCGGTATGGATCGACGCCTTTTCGCCATCCACCTTGGTCAGCTTGATCATGAACGGATCCAAGGGGGCCACCAGCTTGCGCACGTTGGCCCCGAAGACCCAGTAGGCCTCCGGCTTGAAGGCGGAGATTTCCTGTTCCCGTTCACAGACCAGGCGCAGCGCCACCGACTGCACCCGCCCGGCGCTCAAACCGCGTTGCACGCGCTTCCACAAGAGCGGGCTGACCTTGTAACCCACAATCCGATCCACCACCCGGCGCGCCTGCTGCGCATCCACCCGCGGCATATTGATCTCGCCCGGATGGTCGAAGGCCGCCTTCACCGCCCGCGGGGTGATCTCGTTGTAGGTAATCCGGTAAAACGGTTTGCCGGCATTGGCCTTGTTCTTTGCAAGGATCTCCTTCAGGTGCCAGGCAATCGCCTCCCCTTCGCGGTCCGGGTCGGGCGCCAGGTAGATCGCATCGCATTCCTTGGCGGCGGCGGTCAGTTCATCAACCACCTTCTTGCGACCCTTGACGACCTCGTAGCTGATCTTGAACCCTTTAGCGACATCCACCCCGAGTTCCTTCACGGGCAAATCCCGCACATGCCCCATCGAAGACATCACCATGACATCTTTTCCCAGCATCTTGTTGATCGTCTTCGCCTTGGCAGGCGATTCCACAATGACCAGACTCTTTCCCATCGTTATCCCCTAGTTATCGTATTAAGGTCACACTGCGACCCGGCAGCATTTTCACTATTCGTTTTAGTTCCAGTCCAACCAGCAGCGAGGCCATCACCGCCGGACGGATACCCGACTCTCGAATCAACATATCCACGCCCATCTCCCCGCCCGCCAGCAGCGTCGTCACGGCCTGCTCATCCGCGTTCAGGTCCGGTCGGCAAACCGGGTCGGCGGGCTTTTCCGCATCGGCCATCGCCGAGGCGGGAAAAAGCATCTCGAAATGCTCCAGGATGTCGCGGGCTTCGGTCACCAGACCTGCCCCGTCCTTGAGCAGGGCATGGGGGCCGGCCGAGGCATAGGAATCGATCCGCCCCGGCACCGCAAACACGGTACGCCCCTGTGACATGGCCTGGTTGGCCGTGATCATCGCCCCGCTTCGCAGCCCCGCCTCAACAACCAGCACGCCCATGGACATGCCGCTGACAATCCGGTTACGCATGGGAAACGTGGTCTTGTCCGGCTGGCGTGCAAAGGGAAACTCACTAATCACCGCCCCGTGCTCGGCGATCCGTTCCGCCAAGGGGATATTCTCTTCGGGATAAATATGATCAAACCCGCTACCGATGACCGCCAGCGTACGTCCGCCAGCCCGCAGCGCCCCCTCGTGTGCCGCCGTATCCACCCCCAGCGCCAGGCCGCTCACCACACAGATGCCCGCCTTTCCAAGCTGATAGGACAGTTTCCGCGTGCAGTCCATGCCGTAATGCGTCGGGTTGCGCGTACCGACCACCGCGATGCCATGCCGATCGGTCGGCTTGAGCGCCCCGCGCACATACAGCGCCAGCGGCGGATCATGAATTGTCTTGAGTGCCGCAGGATACGCCTCATCCAGTGGGGTCACCAGGCGGGTGCCTGTCTCCGCCGCCCGCTGCATCTCGCCCTCGACGTCCAACGCCTCTCGCCGCTTTATAATCCCTTCGGCCAATACCTTACCGATCCCCTCGGCCTGCTGCAATTCGGCCGCCGACGCACTAAAGATGGCGGACGCCGAACCCAGGACGGAGACCAGCGAGCGGACCCCGACCGGCCCAATCCGATCCATCATATTCAGCGCGATATAAGCATCCCGTTCTGTCATCATCCAACCGCCACCCTTCTTAATAGAGAAAGCGGTGAATAGCACATCCACCTGCCCTTCGTCAAGAATATGACTATTTTACTTGATACGTTGGTAAAATCCGGTTAGCTTGTCTTCCAGATTTTAACGTGTTTTAGCAAAGGGGGGGCAAAATATGGGCGCACCCATCACCATCAAAAAGCGCAAGCTAGGACTTCAGTCCGCAATAAAGGAAACCAGCAGCGGGGAACCGCCAGCAGAAGGCGCAGAGATGGCGCCGGAGGCGGCCAACCAGGGTGCCGGAATGTTTACGCCGCCTACAGCATTTGCTGCCGCCAAGCCTGCCTCATACACGTTGGTCGGCATCCTCGCGATCTTCGCCACGATTTTCTTCATTGGCCTGCTCACCATCCAATGGATCGAGTGGACGGATCTTGATCCCCACTTCCCAAAACAGATCCAAACCGGACATATCGTCAGTCAGGGAAATTGAACCCGCGAACCACAACATCCCCCAGAACCCTTTGTGCCCGTGCGATTTCCCGGTGGAGGCTATCCGGCGATTTTCCTGATCGCCTGATCCCGGAACACACCGACCAGCGCAATCTAGTGCAAGAAATGATTTTCGGCACCGCCCGCTGGGTTCGGATGCTGGAATGGATCCTCGACCATCTCGTGTCTCGTCAACCGGATCCAGAAACCGAAGGGTACCTGCTGATCGGGCTATACCAGTTATTCCGCATGGACAACATCCCCGCCCATGCCGCGATCAATGAAACGGTAGAGGCTGCGAAAGCCGATCTTGATCCTGCCCGCATCCGCTTTGTCAACGGGGTGTTACGCAATGCCCTGCGCCAACATTCGGAAATCTTGAAATCGCTGTCCCGCATGGACGACGGGGTTCGTCTTTCACATCCGGATATCCTGCTGCAACGCTGGATCGCCAACTACGGGCAAGCCGCCGCCACCGCCCTGTGTGAATGGAACAACCGCCGCCCTGCCGTGGTGATTCGCCTGCGCAACCGGGAGTCCGCCGAAATGGCGACCCTGCGGACGATGCTGCAACCCCACCCTGCCCTCCCGGAATGCTTTTATATCGTGCCGCCAGGAACGGCGATCCACGAGCTGCCGGGGTTTGCAGACGGTGCTTTCTACGTCCAGGATCCGGCCACGCAAATGGCGGTTGACCTGCTCGAGCTAAAGCCCGGGATGCGTGTGCTCGATGCCTGCGCCGCCCCCGGCGGGAAGGCATTCGCCTGCGCGGATATCCTTGGCGATCACGGCCTCGTACTCGCCGCCGATCTGCACGAGGATCGCCTACGGCGCCTGGCGGAAAATGCCGAACGGATGAAGTTTTCCTGTGTGCGCCTCATTCAGGCCGATGCTACGGCACTGCCGGCAGCCTCGGGACTCCGCAGCGAAGCCCCTTTCGACCGTATCCTGCTAGATGTTCCCTGCAGCAATACCGGCGTGCTGAATCGTCGTCCTGATGCCCGCTGGCGCTTTACCGAGGAACGATTGATCGGCCTGCTGGATGTCCAGCGCCGGATGCTCGATGCCGCCGTTCCGTTACTGTCCGAGGGGGGCATGATCGTCTACAGTACCTGCAGCCTTGAACCCGAAGAAAATCTGCGCCAATTGCAAGCGTGGCTGGACGTCAATCCCACCTTCCAACGGGGACGGCAACGCATCAGCCTCCCCCCCGCCAGCGGAACGGATGGGGCCTTTGCGGCGCAGCTTTGCCGGAAGTGAGCTATAACGCGACCATGACGACGTTCAAGACGAAGCAACGTCGAGACCGGGATCATTGAGCAGGATCAAGAACCACGCGAAATCCACGGTCGCCGTCCCGTCCCGATGACCAGTACCAGCCTCGACTCGCCGATCGGCAATTCGCTATGGAGGACCAGCCCCCGCCACGGAATACGCGATAGTCTCCCGCCCCCGCACCGGACGGATCCGTCACCAATCCGTTTGGATAATCCCCATACCAATCCTGACACCACTCCGACACATTTCCATGCATATCGTGCAAGCCCCAGGCATTCGGCTGCTTCCCACCCACCGGTTGCGTCGTGCTCCCACTGTTCGAGACATGCCACCCCATTTCATCCAGGGATCCTGCGTAGGGTCCCGTCGTCCCCGCGCGGCAGGCGTATTCCCACTCCGCTTCCGTCGGTAGACGGAAAACGCCCCCGTTGGCAACAACAAGCGGGTTGAGTGCCCGGAAAAATTCATGACAGTCGCTCCAGCTTATCTTTTCAACCGGATGACGAGTGCCTGTGAAGCTGCTCGGATTGCTGTGCATCACCGCCTTCCACTGCTCCTGCGTGACCTCGTATTTCCCCATCCAAAAGCCCTTCGAGATCGCGACCTGATGCTGCTGCTCATCTTTTGCCCGACCAAACTCGCCAGCCGGACTACCCATCATGTAGATACCCGGCGCAATCCAGACCAGGTCCAGTAGCACACCTCCGCCCAGATCGATCGTGCGCACATCCCCCGTGTTTGTACCCATTCCCTTGTCCTGCACGCCATCCGGCGCGGACTTGACAGGAGGCTCGCTGGCACCCGCCTCGACCGACGGCGAAGACGGCGGCGGATGATCCACGGTCGATGCTGACACCGCAGACACGGGCACGGTATGATTCGATGGTTTTACACCACTCCCGAAGTCAAGAAACACAAATTCGCCGTACTGGCTGTCACGGACATTACGAAGACGCCCGGAAAGCGGCTTGGTCCCCTCCGGGCCAGCGAGTTCAACGGCTATCCTCCCGGCCAAATCGGAAGCAGAAAAGACAGGTTCCAACGGATGCTGCAAGGCATTGAGGAATTGCTGGGTAAATTCACTCTCGTCAGGGACTTGCTCAAGATCACCACTGGAGATTGCCCACCGGCTCGGCTGTTGTAGCGCCTGTCGGTACCAAGCGGGGTCCTTTGAGGTCAGTCCGGATACGCCCCCTCTGAAGAGCGAACCGCTAAAGCAAGAATCCGAGACCACCAGGATGTGGCGGGCTCGCATGGCGGCTACATAATCGTGTAGCTCGTTGTTGGAGAACCAGTCGGTCGTGGCGGGCTCGCTGTCGATTCGATCGCGTGCCTCATGGGGAACCCAATACCCGCGGTTAAGCAGCTTATCGAAATAGCCATGCCCGGCGTAGAAGATCAGCAAGGCATCCTTATCGCTCAGTTTGTCCGCAAACGCCCGCATGCCCTTGGTGATATTGTCCCTTGTGGCATTCTCGTCGAGCATCATGTACACCTTGGTGAATCCGTAGCGGGTCACCAAGAGATTGGAGATCTCCCTGGCATCCGGCACCGCTTGTCTGAGATCCTGCCAGTGTACATAATTATTGATTCCGATGACCAAGGCGTAATAGCGAGGGATCGGAACCGCCTCCCCCAGGAGTTCCTCCACACGGACCTCGATCAATCGCGGATCATTGACCTGACCAGCAACAACACCGCCTAGCGCACAAACGATCATGGCAAGCAAAAGTGATTTCAAGATTTTCATCGTTTGTCATGCTGTCATAAATAGCGATGAATTGCAACCGCATTGAAATCCATATGTCCTTTTAAAATCCTTGATTTATCTGATGGTTAAGTTCATAATCAGAAAAAGGAGTTGAGACAATAAGTTTTCATTGTGTGTTGAACCGTTTTTAGCAGTAAGTAGGAGATGTTTATGGACTATCGGATTTCGCGTCGTGCCGCTTCGTTAACCCCGTCGTTGACCTTGGCGATTGATGCCAAGGCCAAGCAGATGAAGGCCGATGGGATTGATGTGATCGGATTTGGTGCCGGGGAACCTGATTTTGATACGCCTGCGCATATCAAGGACGCCGCCACCGCCGCGTTGGCTGCTGGCTTCACGAAATACACCCCCGCCAGCGGAACCCCGGAACTGCGTCAGGCGATTGTCGACAAGTTCAAGACCGAGAACGGCCTGGACTACAGTCCATCGCAGATCATCGTCTCCTGTGGCGGAAAGCACTCCTGCTACAACGTCATCCTAGCGACCTGCCAGGAAGGCGATGAGGTCATCATTCCGGCCCCCTACTGGTTGAGCTACCCCGANNTGGTCAAACTGGCCGGTGCCACGCCGGTGATCCTACCGACCACCGATGCGGCGGGCTTCAAGGTGACCCCGTCGCAGTTGCGGGCGGCGATCACCCCCGCCACGCGTCTATTCATCCTGAACTCCCCCAGCAACCCCACGGGCGTTGTCTACACGCCCGCCGAGATCAAGGCGCTTGGCGATGTATGCATCGAGAAGGGCGTCCTAATCATGAGCGACGAGATCTATGAGAA
>DIZZ01000168.1:8868-26041 GCA_002428045.1 Verrucomicrobia bacterium UBA6015 | reverse complement strand
GCGGGGTGGATACCCAGAAAGTACTGCCGTTTGGCACGCCGGCTCAGGTGCGGGAACAGGTGTTGGAACGGTGCAAGATCTTCTCGGCAAGCGGGGGATTTGTCTTCGACGCCATGTGAACGGCGTTGGTGTGTTGTAATGTTTGAATTCGATGGTTGGTTTGATGAACGCTAAAGGAGTCGGTATGGTTAAAAAATCAGGGGTCGCTTTGTTGTGCAGCGTGATGCTATCGGGAGTCGTTTCGTACACCGTTGGCGAGGAGACGTCCGCTGCTGGCGAGAAGCCCGGTAGTTCCTACTACAAGGACGTTCCGCTTTTTCATTTCTATCCGTTCCCTGAGGATGCCCGCTATACGATTGACCGCATCGGTCCCATCGGGATCGGGCTCGAACTGCTCCAACCGGCGTTCACCATGAAGATCATTAATGTGGAACCCGGCTCTCCGGCCGAAGCCACCGGCAAGCTCAAGAAGGGCCAGTTCATCGAGAGCATCAACGGTAAGGTCCTGAAGGATGTGGATCCGCGTGTCATCCTGGGCAACCTGATCACCGAGGCCGAGGCGAACGACGGTCTGCTCAGGATGATGGTCAAGGACACGGCGGAAGCCAAGGCCGAGGAAGTGATTGTAAAGCTCCCCGTGCTTGGTGCCTACAGTGACACTTGGCCGATTAACTGCAAGAAGTCCGATGCCATTGTCCGAACCTTCGCGGATTTCCTGGCGAAGGTCGACCAGCCCGCCTGGGGGGCTCCTCTGTTTCTCCTTTCCACCGGTGAAGAGAAAGATCTTGCGGTGGTGCGCCGCTGGTTCAGCGGAAAACTTCCGCCAGATATGACAGGGAATCCCTGGTCCATCGGCTACACCGGTCCTGCCATTTGCGAATACTATCTACGCACGGGGGATGAAACGGTATTGCCGGCGATCAAGAGCATGTGTGACTACCTGAAAAGCACCATCTACAATGGTTCCTGGATGGGGCGTGGCGGTTGCAATTACAATTACATGGCGGGAGGCCATATGAATGCGGCGGGTGTCCACTCCCTGGCATTCCTCCTGCTCGCTAAGGAATGCGGCGTGGACGTTGACGAGCACACCTTGCAAACCTGCCTCTATCACTTCTACCGCTATGCGGGGCACTGGAATGTCTCCTATGGCGACGGGTTGCCGGAGGGCGGCGGAGTGGATAACGGCAAGAACGGCGGGCTCGCCTTTGCCATGGCGGCGGCCGCCTCCCTGGTGCCGGAGGGCGAAAATTCGGTTTACGCCAAGGCGCGCGATATCAGTGCCAACAAGAGCTTCTATACCACGTCCTGGCTATTCCATGGTCACACGGGCGGCGGGATCGGCGAAATCTGGCGTGGTGCGGCGGCGGGGCTGCTCGCCGGGAAGCGACCGGAGATGTACCGCTCCTTCATGAACGAGCGCCGCTGGATGTATGAACTGGCGCGAACGTATGATGGTGCCTTCGGCTGGGCTGGCGGCATGAACGTGAGCTACAACAATACCGGGCACAAAGGCGGTATGGCCTGGGGCAATTACGTTCCTCTGATTTATACGATTCCGCTCAAGAACCTGCGCCTCTTTGGTGCGCCCCCGACTAAATACAGCAAGACATATCCGCTACCAAAGCGTCCCTGGGGCACCGCCGCGGATGAGGTATTCCTGTCTCTTGCTCCGGGCGATTATGCGCCAGGCAAACGCCAGGACATGGCGGCCGAGCGTCTGCCTACCCATGCCTCCGAGCCGATCCTCCGTCGGCTTGGGAATCCGGCGGTAACGGATGAAGAGCTGGTTATGTACGCGTATCATCCGGATAGCATTGGCCAAGGTACAGCCGCGGGCAACATAGCCAGCCTGGGGCGGACCCACTTGATTGTCGATTTGCTGACGTCCAAGGACCCGCGTGCGCGTCTAACAGGGGTGCGCGCACTCGGCGGTGCGCAGAAGGGGGTGGCCGCTACCGGCGAGCGCCTGACTGATGAAACGATCAAGCTTTTG
This sequence comes from Verrucomicrobia bacterium UBA6015, assembly GCA_002428045.1. Classification (GTDB taxonomy): domain Bacteria; phylum Verrucomicrobiota; class Kiritimatiellia; order UBA8416; family UBA8416; genus UBA8416. The sequence continues at coordinate 24,045 of DIZZ01000168.1, read as the reverse complement.
GGCGGTATGATCACCGATCCCGCCGAATCCTGGTGGGTCGTCATGGAGGCCCTGAAGATCCTTGGTCTTGCCCCGGCTGACAAGATCGCGCCTTACAAGGATGGGATCGCCTCCTGGCTGAAGCATGATGACTGGTGGCTGCGCCATGCCGCGTTGACTGCGGCCGGGCCGCTTGCCGTCGATAAACGCTATTACAAGGAGATTCTTCCGATTATCGGCGATATGATCGCCAACAACCAGCGTGCCGTCGCGCTGGGGCCTGTTGGTGGCATCGTCAGCGCCCTGCAGGCGGCGGATCCGGATGTACAGGCCTTTGCCGTCAATGTGTTTAGTCAATCCTACGTTGCCTTTCCTGCTGAATTTCATGCGCCCGGAGGGCAGGAGATGTCTGCCTGCGTCGACTACATGCTGACGGGTATCGCCCGCAACCTTGCCGGCACGCCGGGCGGGTTCGATGTACTCTACGACGCGAGTAAGAAGCGTTTCCCTGGTCTGGTTCTGCCGCATCAGGACCTTTATATGGATGCCGATGCGGCAACGTTCGGCCCCACAGTGAAGAAGGCCCTCGAGCCTATCGTCCTTGACACGCTTGTTCCGATGTATGTCGGGACAAACAGAGCCAGCCTGCTGGCGGAAGCCGCCAGCAGTAAATCAGGGAAAGGCGAACCGAAGATTCCCGGTCTTGTGGATCTGTATAACCGCATCGGTGTCCGGGACTATGACTGGCGGGTGTGTGGTCCTGATCTTGGCGAGATCAAGTGGATGTACCATACCTTTGATCCGGTGGAAGAGAAACTCTGGGAACCCGGCACCCGTTATCGCCCTGTGACCTATCCGAAAGGAATGGAAAACTGGTTTGCCGCCGACTTCGATGCCGTCAAGGCAGGCTGGCAGGAGGGTTATGCTCCGTTTGGCCAGATGGGGGGCAAATTAGTCGTCGAGAAGGGTGACTGCGGCATGTCGTTCTGTCGCTGTGATGAACCCATGAAAACCTTCTGGGAAAAGGAAGTTCTGATCATGCAAGCGAAGGTAAAGCTGCCTGCGTTCAAGCCGGAAAACATTTACCGGCTGGTGGTGGGAGGCATGTCGCACGTGAACGCCGGTGATGGCTTTGTTGTATATGTGAACGGCACGCCGATAGCCACGCGTGAGAGCGGCGTAGGCAAACGCGCTGGAGGTATCGCGATCTGTGCTTACATTGACAAGTCCTGGTGGCCTGTGTTTGAGAATGAAGTGACCCTCGCCGTCACCAGTTTCCTGCCCATACCGGGCGGGAAACGATCGCCCGGCGTGAAGAAGAACCATCTCTCCGTATGGTTCCAGGAAATGAAGGTGCCGCCGATTACCGATGAAATGACAAGCAAGGGGAAGTAGGATCTCTTTGTCGAGAGCGGTGGTTTCGGCACCAGGAACCCAGACGGATGGATGACCCCGTGGACGGTGATGTGCCGGGCCGGAGTAACTTGAGACGCTTTAGCGTCATTGCACCCGGCTGCATGATTGGACACAGTCCTCCAAGATGGAGGCTGGAGAACTCCTGCATGCTCGGGGTCATCCTCGGTCAGACCGAACTGGCGTTGCTTCCTGATCAGTCGATCTCGTTTTTGCGGAGGCAGGCGACAAGGTGGGCGTCGGTGCGGCCTGCGCAGGGTTCCAGCAAGGGCCGATCGGTGCGGCATGGCGCGGTAGCGAAGGGGCAGCGGGGATGGAACGGGCAGCCGGGCGGGGGATTGGCGGGCGAGGGGACATCGCCGGGCAGGCGCATGGATTGGCTGCGGCGTGGTCCGCCAGCTTTCGGGATGGCCGCGATCAAGGCCTTGGTATAGGGATGCCGGGGCTGGTTCATGAGGGTGGCCGCGGGGCCGCTTTCAACAATTCGCCCGAGGTACATGACCGCGACCCGGTCGGCAAGGTGGCGGACGACGCTCAGGTCATGCGATATGAACAGGTAGGAGAGTCCAAGCCGTTCGCGAAGATCCATGAGCAGGTTGATGATCTGTGACTGGATGGATACATCCAGCGCACTGACCGCTTCGTCGCACAGGATCAGTTTCGGCTGCATGGCTATGGCGCGGGCGATACTGATCCGCTGGCGCTGACCTCCAGAAAACTCATGCGGGTAGCGGTGAAGCATTTCCCGCCCGAGTCCGGTATCGGCCAGCAGCCGGGCAGCCACGGGCTCCATTTCGCGTCGCTCAATGCAGCGGTGCGTCAAGAGGCCCTCGGTGACAATCTCCATGACCGTCATGCGAGGGTTGAGTGATTCGTAGGGATCCTGGAAGACGACCTGCATCTGCCGACGAAGGTTGCGGATCACGTTTTTCGGGGCGGTGGTGATCTCGGTGCCATCGAAGTGGATGGATCCGCGGTGCGCCTTTTCAAGCAGCAGCACGGTTCGGGCCAGCGTGGTCTTGCCACAGCCCGATTCGCCGACCAGGCCCAGCGTTTCGCCATGTCCGATGGTGAGTGAGACATCATCCACGGCGTGGACATGACCGACGGTGCGGCTGAAAACGCCCCGTCGGATCGGGAAGGCGGTACACAGGTTTAGGATTTCCAGTAGCGGCGGCTTCATGCCTTCCCTCCATTCAGGAAACAGCGCGAACAGCAGTCGCCCGCCGTGAAAAGGGGCGGATGCTGGGTGCGACAGGGCTCAAAGACGTGGGTGCAGCGGTCGGCGAAGTGGCACCCCAGAGGCAAGGCCAGGTGTGACGGAACCTGTCCGGGAATGGCGGGCAGGCGTTGCTGGGGGATGGCATTGGCAGGAATAGCGGCCAGCAGTGCCTTGGTGTATGGATGACGTGGCGTCTTGAAGACCGCCTCGACGGGGCCGGTCTCGACGACCTCGGAGGCGTACATAACAGCCACCTGCGTACACATTTCCCAAATGACGCCCATGTCGTGGGTGATCAGCAGCAGGCCGGCGTCTTTCTGCATCAGTTGACGCATCAAATCAAAGATCTGCGCCTGAACCGTCACATCCAGTGCCGTTGTGGGTTCATCGGCGATCAGCAGGTCAGGTTCCAGCATCATGGCCATGGCGATCATCACCCGTTGCCGCATCCCACCCGAAAGCTGGTGGGGCCAGGCATACATCCGTTCCGGTGCATCGGGGATACCCACTTTCGCGAGCCATTCGGTGGCGATGTCCCAAGCCGCCTTGGGCGAGAGATCACGGTGCAGCCGGAGGGCTTCGACAAGCTGTGCGCCGATGCGGTGCAAGGGGGAGAGTGCCGTCATCGGTTCCTGGAAAATTATCGCAATCCGGCGGCCACGCACCGCCCGCAGTTGCTCCAGGGGCAGCTTGAGTAGATCCTGGTCCTCAAACAGGATGCGCCCTTGAGTTATCCGCCCTGGCGGCTGTGGAATCAGCCGCAGAATGCTCATGGCGGTGACGGATTTGCCGCAGCCGGATTCGCCAACCAAGCCGAGCACCTGTCCGCGTTGCAGGGTTAGCGATATGTTGCTAACTGCCGGCACCAAGCCCTCATCCGTTGTGAAGGTGACCGACAGGTTCTCGATTTGAAGCAGCGGTTGCATGGTTTTCAGGAACGGGCTGTTCCCGTGTAAAAAGGTAGGGGTACAACCTTGCAGGGGAGTGGCTTGCGGGCGGTGCGGATAAGCAGCTCTGTGTCGGGAACGGCCAGCCCCCGGTTGATAACCGCCATGGCAATGGCAGCGCCTACGGAGGGGCCGAAGCTGCCACTGGTCACGGTGCCGACCTCGGCCCCGTCTACCGTGCTCAGGATATCGCCCTCGCGTGCAGCTTGCCGTCCATGAAGCAACAGACCAGCCAGCGTCTGGTGGCGGGCTTCAGGGGATCGCAGGGCCTCGGCGCCGATGAACGGTTTGTTTGGGGACACCGCCCGTGTCAGGGCGGTCGTGGCGGCATTGCGGTCTCGCCGCAATTCATGTCCATAGAGTGGAAGTCCCGATTCCAGGCGCAAGGTGTCGCGGGCACCCAGCCCGGCGGGCACCGCGCCAACGCGCATGGCTTCGCGCCAGAAGGGTTCTGCTTGCGATGGTGCCAGATAAATCTCGTATCCGCGCTCGCCGGTATAGCCGGTCCGGCTGACGGTGACCGGTTGACCTTGCCACTGGGCGGCACGGAATCGGAAATACCCCAGGCCTGTCGAGACCCCGGGCATCAGGGCATCGAGAAGGGCAGGGGATTGGGGTCCTTGCAAATCTATTTTGCCGGTGTCCTCGGAGATGTTGCGGATGTCGGTTTGCGGTGCGAGATGATCCGATACCCACTTGAAATCCCCATCCTGGGTGCCGGCATTGACGACCATCATGTAGCGGGTATCCGCTTCGCGGTAGATCAGCAGATCATCGATGGTCCCGCCGTCCTCGCCGCACATCAAGCCGTAGCGGCAGGCCCCACAGGCTAGGTCGGCGACGGGGCAGGTGACAAGGTTTTCCAGCGTGGCGAGGGCACCGTTGCCTTCGATGATGAACTCGCCCATGTGGCATGTATCGAATAGCGTGGCCTGTCGCCGGGTGGCGTGGTGCTCGTTGATGATGCTGTCGTACTGGATGGGCATGTCAAACCCGCCAAACGGGGCCATCCGGGCGCCGAGTTCAAGATGTAGGCTGTACAGCGGGGTTTTTCGAGCGGGGGTTGATTCGTTCATGGGGGCCTTTCGTTGAAAAGAGGGGTTAGCGTTTGTTGGCGATCGCCAGATGCTCCAGTACGCGGACGGTTTCTTCCCAACCGATACAGGCGTCGGTAATGCTCTGGCCGTAGACCAGCGATCCGGGTCCGTGACGACTGTCCTGGCTGCCGGCGACCAGGTTGCTTTCAAGCATCAGCCCGAAAATGGCGTTGTCCGTGGTCTTGCGCTGGGCGGCGACCCGTGCGGCGACCGTAGGCTGGTTACTGTGCACCTTGAGACTGTTACCGTGGCTGCAATCCACCATGATCCGGTGGGGCAGGCCTTTGGCCGTGAGCCGTTTCGCGGTGCTTGCGACGGTGTCGACATCATCGTTCGGCCCGTTACTGCCCCCTCGCAGGATCATGTGGCAATCGGTGTTGCCCTTGGTACTTACGATGGCCGCCACCCCTTGTTTGGTCACCGAGAGGAAATGATGAGGGTGTCGGGCTGCATCGATGGCGTCGATGGCGACCTGCACGTTACCATTGGTCGCATTTTTGAACCCGATGGGGCAAGACATGCCCGAGGCCAGCTCGCGGTGGATCTGGCTCTCGGTGGTGCGGGCACCGATGGCTCCCCAACTGACCAGGTCGGCGAGGAATTGCGGCATGATGGTATCGAGGAATTCGCACCCCGCCGGAAGTCCGATGGCGTTGACATCCACCAGCAACTGGCGGGCGATACGCAGCCCCTTATTGATAGCGAAGCTGCCGTCGATAAACGGATCATTGATCAGGCCCTTCCAGCCGACACTGGTGCGAGGCTTCTCGAAATAGACACGCATCACGATCAGTAGGTCGTCAATCAGCCGGTCCGCTTCCTTCTTAAGCCGCCCGGCATAATCCAGTGCGGCCTTCGGGTCGTGGATCGAGCAGGGGCCCACGATGCAGACAAGGCGCTGGTCGCGTCCCTGGAGGCAGTCACCAATATGGCGGCGTGATAGGGCGATCAGTTCAGACGCCGTATCATCCAACGGCAATTCCTCCATCAGGATCGCTGGCGGGATCAACGGTTTTATGGCTTCTATGCGGATATCATCAGTGGCCCAGAGCATACGAGATCGGTTCCTTTCATCGCGACAATTCGCGTGAGTAACCTACGCAAGACGGGAACAAAAGGCAAGCCTTCAGCAAGGTAATCAAAAAACAATAGCGAAGGGACAATTTCCAAGATCCCCCCCCCCGCTGTGTATCAGCGAAGGATCAAATAGCATCGATGTTTGACGATCCAGATTTCTGGGAGTAAAGTCTGGCGCACATGTCGTCATTGTGGTATCGTTCGGATGTTGAAAATCGTCTATCTTAAGTGTCGCCCGTAGTCGTTAACCGTTTATGGAGAGTAGGCATGGCTAATGATCGATCCGCCTTATGTTATCGTCGTGAACTGACGGTTCGCTATGCGTCTGATGTGTTGGTGGTGGGCGGTGGCCCGGCTGGCATGGCGGCGGCGCTGGCGGCGGCCAGGCAGGGGGCTTCCGTTCGGCTGGTGGAGTCCCACAGTTGTCTCGGTGGCATGGGAACGGCAGGGATGGTTCCCGCGTTTATGCAGTTCACTGATGGGGTTAATTTCCTGGCGGGAGGAGTGGGGCAACAGGTTCTTGAGGCCCTGCGTGCAGCCGGTGGCAGCGTGCCTGCCGAGGGGATGGGTATTCGTGCGGAAGTGCTGAAGCGCGTTTATGACAACCTCCTTGTGGATGCAGGCGTCCCCTTTACGCTGCACACGCAGCTTGTGGATGTCGTGGCTGAGCAGGGGCGAGTGCATGAAGCGATCTGTGCTGGAAAATCGGGGATGTTCGCCATCCGGGCCAAGGTGTTCGTGGATTGCACCGGCGATGGGGATCTGGCGGCCTTTGCCGGGGCGACTTACGAGAAGGGCGATGCGGATGGCAATATGATGCCCGGCACCTTGTGCAGCCTATGGGCCGGGATCGATTGGCCGAAGGTCAGGGCGTCAGGCCTCGGCACCGGCAACAAGCGCATCGAGGACGCCTTCAAGGACGGCGTTTTCACGCTTGAGGATAGGCACCTTCCGGGCATCTGGCGTGTGGGGGAGACGCTGGGCGGCGGCAATATCGGCCACACGTTCGATGTCGACGGGACGGACGAGGAATCGTTGACCCGTGCCCTACAATGGGGACGGAAATCGTTGATGGAGTATGAGCGCTACTATAAACAATATCTCAAGGGCTTCGAGGCAATGGAATTGGTGTCCACCGGTTCGCTGCTGGGGGTGCGGGAGACCCGACGCATCATCGGTGATTATATCCTTAACGTTAACGATTTTAATCCTTCGTCAACCTCCGAGGATGAGATTGGACGCTACGCTTACCCGATCGATATCCATGTTGCCAGGCCCGATAAGGAAAGCTACGATGCCTTTTGTAAGGAGTTCACGTCAATGCGTCTCGGCAAGGGCGAAAGCTACGGGATTCCGTACCGGATCCTAACGCCGAAGGGACTGGATAATGTACTTGTCGCGGGACGTTGCGTGAGCACGGACCGGAGCATGCAGGCGTCCATCCGGGTGATGCCCGGTTGCTACATCACGGGCCAAGCGGCCGGGGTGGCGGCGGCCATGGCGGCGCAGGCGGAAACCAGCACCCGCCGCCTCGACATTGGCGATTTGCAGGCACGGTTGAAGGCAATGGGCGCTTATCTGCCGAGTTTTGAAGCCGTTGATCATAGCCCGGAATAGCTGGCGGAGCCGTTCCGCAATACCGTTGACGCAGCCGACGTTGGGGATGATCCAGATCTCGGACGACGCGGTCAGCGAGACCGGGGATTATCCGCAGATCCTCGCCCCATAAAGCCAGTTAACATGGCAGCAAGGGGAGGTGATGGTCGGGGCAGACATGCAACAACTCACGCCAAGCCTGATCCTCTTCCTTCTTTTGAGCGTTGCCGAGATGAGCCAGCGCCGCCATGAACAGGCAATGCCGTCGGTTGCGTACGTTCAAATCGACATCAAACACCAAGAAATCGGGAAGCGAGACCGCGAAATAATCCATGGTAATCTCGTCGTCGATATGTGCTTCGGCATAGGTAGTCAACCGTTGAAACCGTTCCGCCGCCTTCAATGGGTACCCAAGTTCCCGCCAGGCCAAGCCCTGAATGTACAAGGTTTCTGGAGGCTGATCGTTATAATACATCGCACCCGCTGGTTCCTGAATGCCCTCGGTGGCGGCTCGGAATGCCTCATCTGCCTCGGTCTTCCGTCCCAACGCACGCAGTACACGCCCCTTTCGCAGGTAGCGTTCATTGTCGGTGTTGCCGCTGAGTTGGCCTTCCCCAAGGTTTTTTGGCCAGGTTCCGGCGCGCTCCAACAGCGACAGGGCATCCTGTGGTTCCGCCGTTTCAGAAAGGAGGAATAGGGCGCGTTGGTACTGGGCTGGAACTTTTCCTTCGCCACCCTCCCAGGGATGGAAAACACGGGACGCGAGAATATCCAACGCCTCGGCGGCGCGTCCGCAAAGGTTCAGCAGTCGCAAATACTCCACACACAAATCATCGCGGCTAACCACCAGATCCCGGTGTTGGCCCAACCGTTCGAGACGTTTGTGCGGGGGGACTGCGGTCTCTTTGGCGAGTTGGTCCACTTCATACAGCACGCGGGCGTCTGCGGGGTTCGCCGCGAAGGCTTTTTCCAGTGCCTCTCCAGCGCCTTGGGGATCGTTGCGTTTGTTCATCCGTGCCAGCCCGAGATTTCGCCATGCGGTAGGAAAGTCGGGTCGTACCCGTGTGCAGGTTTCCCAATGTTGCATGGCGGTGTCAGGCCTGCGATGGGCGTAGAGGAAATTACCCAATGCGTAATTTGCCAGGGCATCGTCTGGATTCACGGACAGTGCACTTTCCAGTGCAGGCACGCATTCCAAGAGGTTTGGAAACGCAAAGGCCATGGGCTGATCTGCCGCCTCGGCATAAAGGGAAACGGCACGCGGCCTGTCGCCGGTGCGCTCGACGTTCCAGGCACGGAAGTAGGCACCGAGGAACTGTTCAGACGCCGCGATCTGGAACAGCGGATCGGCTTCGGCATGGCATCCGGCATGGAAGAAATCTAATCCTAGCAAGATCGCCTGACGCGGGGTGGGGGGCTTGCCGGTTTCATACGCGGCGCGAAAATCAAGAGGGTCCGCAGCCAGGCCTTCCGTGGCCAGTCGATCGGCGGTTTGGTTTTGTCCGAGATTTTTCAGGATATGTACCCGCAAATGCCGGGCCTGGGTATGGCGGGTATTCCGTGCCAGGGACTCCTCGATCAACTCCAGTGCCTGATCCCAGCGACGCTGGGTGCAGGCGATACGAGCCAGCTCAAAGTAAGCAGGACTTTTCCAGGCTTCGCTCCAGGTCGCCTTGTAGAAGGCGTCGAACGCCTCGTCCAAGCGATTCTGGTAGCGCAGCGTCAGTCCCAATTGATAATAACTCTCTCCGTCGGGGGGATTGGGATTGCGCGAGGTCAAGCGGTCGATGGCCCGGCGGAAGCCGGATTCAGCGGCGTCGAACGCTCCCCGCATCAACCGCAGGCGCCCCAGTGCGGTCAGGCAGCGGCTGTCCGCCGGATCCCGGCGCAGGGCTTCTTGATAATAGGGTTCCGGGGAGTAGGTGGCGTGACGGTATTGCTCCAGATGCTGGCCATGCAGGAAGAGTTCCTCGTTTGAGGATACTTCGGACGGTGGTGGGGCCGGCGTCGCGGGCGCAGGAATTGCCGGTTTATCGGCGGGTTGCGTGCTGAAGGACAGCAGCACCGCTTTCCGATCGCCGGAAACCAGACGCAGGGTGAGTTCCGAGGGGAGGAACCCATCCGTGAGTGCGACGGTCTCGGTCCAGAATCCCCCCGCCGGCAGTGAGAGCATCTGATCGAAGCCTTTTCGTGCCACGGAATCGATCGGGCGATCGATCGCATGGATATGCAGGTTTTTGGCGTTGTGCCGCGATGCAGGCGGGGTGGGCGTATGCCAGAGTTCCAGGTTGGCATTGCCGCCAGCGACGGCATAAACGCCAAGCGTGGCCTTTCCCGGTATATCCGTGGACAGGCGGATGACCCAGTCGCGGGACGCATTGGAGGCCGGGCCGATTCCCTGGTAGGAAAGAAAGGTCTGGGTAAAACGCTTTTCCTCTCCCGGTTTAAGCCAGGTGAAATCCGGTTGGTTGTCTGTGAAGGCTCCGCACATTAATTCGATGTAGGGGCCGTCCACCTCCGTGAGTTGACGGTCCCAAGCCACACCGAATTCGCCGTTGCCCCATGTCCACTGCTTTTTCCCGGGTACCACATGATGGTTAGCCACGTGCAACATCCCCGCGTTGGCGGCATGATCGTAACAGCCGACGAAGTTGTAGTCAGAATGGTATGCCATGTAGGAGGTCGGCACGGGAATGTTCTTGTAGCGGGAGATGTCGGTGCCTGGGGCATAATTCTTTTTATAGTAGGTTCCGGTGGCGATGGGAAAGGAGGAGACGTCGCGCTTACCGTGATCCATCACCGCGTGGACATCCGCAGGGAATACCGATTGATAGTCATCGTTCACATGTACGGCGGGGTTCGCCCACCACAGAAATGTGCCGGACTGTTCGCCGGGATTGGAAAGTCGGACCACGACGTCGAAGGAGGCACGTCCTGGCTCCAGATGGAAGCCGTGACGGCCTCGCTGCCGGAACATGATCTCGTTTTCCGCGCACCAGACGGTGCGGGATCCGTCGGCATGCTCCTCAATGCACCAGTCCACTGGCTCGTAGGTGGAGGGGCGGTGATGCTGGGGCCAATTGAATTCGATGCCGCCGGAAATCCATGGACCGGTAAGTCCGACCAACGCCGGTTTGATCACATGATTGTGATACACCACCCGGTAGTCATTGGTCTTGTCGAACGCCCGGTGCAGCCGCCCGCCCAGTTCGGGGAGGATCATCAGTTCTAGAATATCGTTCTCCAGAAACACGGCGGTCCATTCACGCAGCACCGGGGTGTCCTCGACCTTGTCGATGACGGGATAGGGATAGACCACACCGCTGCTCCCCTGATAAACACGTTTCTCCAGAAACATGGGATTCGGGTTCGGGGCTCCAGTCTCGTGGGTTGGGAGGGTAACCGTTTCGGACCAGGCACGTACATTGGAATGTTTGGGCATACTCTAAATCTCCAGTTGTTTGATTTCAGGGGGCGCGGATCAGTCAAGTTGGGCGGATAGCTGGTGGCGGGAGGCGGCGAGGCGCTGGAGCAGGGGCTGGCGAATGCGGCTGCTTTCGGTGGCGAAGGCCTGCTTGCCTGCCAGCAGCCGCTCGACCTCCCGGTGCAGGGCGTCGAAGTCGCAGGCCTCGACGCTGCCGACCGATCGCAGGCCGTAGGCGGAAAGGAAATGATCGACCTTGGAGCCGCGGCTGATGCCGATAAAGGGGGTATGCACGATCGAGGCGAAGATGAGCAGGTGCAGCCGACTGCTGATGAGGACATCCACCGCCGCGGCCGCCGCCAGCACATCGGGCGGATCGTAGCGTCCCGTCAGGGTGGCGGCGCGGTCGGGATGGCGCATGCCCGCCCGGAGGGATTCCATCAGGGGTGCATCGGTGAGGGGATTCATCGGGATGAAAAGGATCCGCCGTTCGCCGGTTTCGACCAGGCGGTCAAGGCTGGCGACCAGGGCTGCGCGTCCGGCGATCTCGCGCTGGGCCGATACGCAGACCCCTATCTTCGGCCCCGCATGGGTGAGGAGACGGGCGGCCTCCGGATTGAAGACGGGGGCCACGGAGGACTCCAGCAAGAGGGCTGAATCGGCACCGACATGTACCGGACGCGTCACCCCGCAAGCTAGGACGTGGCCCCGGCTTTCGGGATCGCGCACGACCACGAGGTCGGCACCATCCAAGGCACGGGCAATACCGCGACGGGCACGCCGCTCGCGACGGCGCTCCTCCCAGGCAATGGCGTCGAAGCCACCCAGCGTCACGGCCCGCAGGGCCTGGAGAAACAGACGCTGGCGACCGGGCAGCACCCGGTATTTGGCGGGGTTGAGCTCGCTGTTCATTCCGACCTGCCAGACCACGGTCCGGCGCCCCGCCGCCTGGGCGATGCGTAGCATCTCCACCGGGATTTCAGGATAATCCGAAAGGCCGGTGGCCCCTGCCCAGATGAAGACATCGTGCGACCGCAACGCATGGATCATGTCGCGGCGGCGGTACGGTGGGGCAAAACCGAACAGGGGCACGGTCTCCACCTGAAGGCGGGCGGCAGTGGCTTCACGGTCATCCGTGCTCACCGTGATACGGGCACCCGGACATTCCGCACGTACAATTCCAACGACACATTCCAGGATCGCTTCATCCCCGACATTATTACGCCCGAACGGCACCCCACCCAACAGGATTCTCATATTTTCCCCTTCCCTACCAGCAGATCGAGCAGCCGGTTGACCTTGGCCAATTTCAATCCCCGCAGGTCGGCCACATCAGACGGGCGGATGATGCGCAGGAGCCGCAGCAGGACGACATAAAGCAGGCAATACCCTACCCCCAGCAGGAAGAACGTGACGAGGTTGAGATGCCGTGCCAACGGGGCGAGGCATCCGGCGAGCACGGCGGTACAGAGCAGCACGCGAATGAAGAAGCCGGTGGGGAAACTGATACTGCCCAGTATCCCGCGCACGGCCCTCAGGCGCCAGGGGATCGTGAGGATGAACGTGCCCGCCACCGCCGCCATCGCGCCCCCCATGCCGAAGCGGGGAATCAGCAGCCAATCAAGCGCAAGGTTTATCGCGATCTGCAGGACCATGTAGGGAAGCATGCGCAGCACCTGCTCCTTGACCGTAATCGCCATCGACAGTGGCATCGACACCAGCGGCAGGATGTGCAGGATACAGAACGTGGCAGCCACGACCCCCGCCGGGGCCATATCGGCCCCGTAAAGCAGCACAATCCCGCGCGGTGCGAAGAAAACGCCGAACGCGGCCAGCGGCAGGACGATCAGCATCGTCAGCTTATACACGGAATCGATCATCCGGCCAAGGCACTGTGGATCCTTCGTGTAGGCCTGCGCAAAGGCAGAGGTCAGCAGCGTCTGGAGGGCGGCAGGGATCAGCGTCAGCACCAGCATCGGCGTGGAATACCCGAGGTCGTAATAGCCGACGATGGCGGGCGTGAAATACACCCCGAGGAAAAAGATTTCCGTATATTTGAGCATCATCATGCGCAGCAGCGTATTGAGCATTACCGGCAGCGACAGGCGCAAGGTGCGCTGGCGTCCGATCCCGAGCGGTGGGGAGCGCCAGTGCATCGCCCGCAGCAGGCGCGCGACCAGTGCCATGCCGATGGCATAAACCACGAATAGCGACGCCACCTGTACCGTCAATGCAGCCGATGCCGCCGGATGGAACCGCAGCACACCCACCAGCAGGAACAGCCACGACAGGCCGTTGGCGAACGACAGCAGGGCAACGGTGCGGGTTCGGAACAGCGCGGTCAGCAGGTTGTTGACGGCATCCTTGAACACGGTGGCCGCCAGCAGCAGCCCGGCGGGCAGCAGCAACCCGTCGAACCGCATGTCGAAGCCCTTCTCCAGCCAGGGTTCTGCCAGCAGCAGGGTGCCGATGGCGACCAGCGCCGTGGCCTGCTGCAGGGCGAAGGTGCGCCACACCAGCCGCACCAGGCCGGCCTTGTTGCGGGTGGACACCAGTTCAGGCACGAACCGCAGCAGCGCCACATCCAGGCCCAGCGCGCACACCACGACCAGATACTCGGCGATACTGCGCACCAGCACGAAGCGCCCGTACTCGACGGGTCCTAGCAGGCGCACCGTCAGCACGGAGATGGCCATGTACACGAACAGCATGAGCACCTTGTTGGCCACCATCCAGGGAATCCCGCGCAAGGCCTCCTCCGAGAAATAGGCTTGTCCGCTAGGTGCCGCGCTCTCCGCATCGCCGCCTGAAGGTGGACCTACCAACGCATTTTCCTGGGGTTTGCTCATGCCGACATCCTCATGGGATAATGATGGGCCGTTGGGTGGCGTCTGTCTCGTCCGGGGCAAAGGTGTCGCGGTAGAGTCCGGCAGCCGTGCCGGAGGAGACGGTGGTGGCATACGTGGTGATCGCGGTCTCGACGATCTCGCGCAGGAAGGCGAGCCGGCGGGGCGGGACATAAACGATATCGCCGGGGGCCAGCGCCAGGTTGGGGTGTTTGCCCGCCAGAATCCTGCTGAAGCGCACGACCGTGGCCTCCGGTCTGGCCAGCGAGCCGCGCACGACCACGATGCGGCCATCCGATCCCGAGCGCAGGCCGCGGGCTTCCGTCAGGGCCTGCAGCAGCGAGACCGAGGAGACAAAGCCCACGGTGCGGGGGAAGTTGACCTCCCCTAGCACATAGATGTTACGAACCAGGGCGGAAGGGATCGTGAGGATATCACCATTGCGCAGCGCGACGTTCTGGCGCATCTCGCCCGCCTTGAGCAAGCCCATGAAATCAACCGGCACCAGGCGTCCCTGGCGCATCAGGGTGGCATTGCGCAAATCGGCCATCTCGGCGGTGGAGTTGCGGAAGTATCCCGTGCGGATCCCCCGGGCGGCGGCGAGCGCGTGCAGGATCGTCGTGTGTCCCTCGATAAGATACGTACCGGGGTAGCTGACTTCGCCGAGGATCGAGAACGTCTGGCTGCCGAAGCGCACGGGGATCACCTGGACCAGGCCCCGCGCCAGTTTGCGCGATACGCCATCCTGCAAATCCTGCCGCAACGCATCGAGGGTTCGGCCTGCGGCGGGAACGGAACCGACCATGAGGTAGGAGATGTTGCCGTTCGGATCCACGGGCACCTCGCGCAGGCTCCCATCCTCGCCATAAATCGAGATGGCCAGGACATCCCCGATGCCGAGGGTATAGCGCGCGGGCGAAGGGGCACCACCGCCACCGGGTGGCGCGTCGGCAGGCACCGGGGAGGCCGCCAGGTCGAAGGTCTCCACGTGCACCGGTTCATCGGGCTCGCCGGGTATCGACCGCAGCCCGGCGCAGCCTCCGCCCGCCAGCAGCAACAGGGCACTGGCACCCCACCGGGCCAGCCGCCGTCCACGCCTATAACGTTCACTATTCATCCTTCAGCTCCGTCGGGACCAGCGGTCGAAAAATGGTTTCATCCACCAGCGTGGCACCCGCCTCCGCGACAAACGTACGGACAAAGGACAGCACAACGGCACGGGTCAGCTCGCGCGTGAAGGCAAACGGCTTTTCGGGCACATAGACGATATCGCCCGGCATCAGCATCACGTCCGGATCGCGGCCCTTGAGGATACGGGCGAGATTGACCGTGAAGGCCTCGGGCTGATCCAGGGCGCCGCGCACGATCAGGACACTCCGCAGTCGGGCGCTGGCGCGGTATCCCCCCCCGCTTTCGGAGGATCCCGAGATCAGCTCCACCAGGGTCATCCCGTCCTTGTAGGCACTGGCGCGCTGCTCGCCGACCGCCCCCATGAGGAAAACCTCCTGCCCAAGTCCCGAGGCAATCACGACGACATCACCGGGGCGCATGTAGATATCCTGCGTGGCATCATTCC
>DIZZ01000168.1:0-8737 GCA_002428045.1 Verrucomicrobia bacterium UBA6015 | reverse complement strand
GGCATACGCACCGGGCAGGACCACCTTGCCCAGGATGAGGATGCGGTTTTCCGAGAAGGCCTGCGGCAGGATGGAGACGGTCGGATGGTTGAACATCGCACCGATGCGCTGCTCGATATCGCGGGCGACCTCGGCGGGCGACTTTCCGGACGCAGGAATCCCATCCAGGAAGAGGTAATAGAGATGGCCATCGGGAGCGACCGGGGTCACGGCGACGGTTTCCGGGAACCCGAAGACGGAGATCTCGACGACATCGCCGACGGCCAGGCGGTAGGTGCCGGGATTGTACGGCATGAAATACTCGGATGGCAATGCAGGGGAGACGGCGGTTGACGCGTCTGGCGCGGATGCATTCGTGGATGCATTCGCGGACGCGGACGAGACGGATACACAGGCCGCCAGGGCGAGCCCTGTCAGCCACCAGCCCAGCCGTTGGAACGACGGGGGCGTGCTCATGATATCCCGCTCCCGACCGCCGCCACCGAGCCGGGTTTGAAGCGGCCGTCCCGGTTGAATACAATCCCAAGGGGGCGCACGGCATAGCGATCCAGGGCATCGAATACCGGATTGACGATGCGACGCGAGCTGCGCTCTCGGTCGATCAGCCAGATCAGCCGATCCGAAGCCTGCGCCAGCATCCGTCCCGCCTGCGGTTCATCCTGCCACGGGGGCGCTTCAATCACCACGCAGGCATAGCGCGCACGGAGCGTCTCCATCAGGCGGCGCATGGCCTTGCCATGCAGCAGTTCCGGCAGATTACCACGGTCGAAGGCGCGTTTGAGGCCATCGATCGAGCCGTCCCGGACGATCACCTCATCCCAGGTGGCATCCTCCTCGAGGTAGCGCTCCAGCCCGGTGGTCGATTGCGCACCGGGTTGCATCGGGTTGCGCGTGGCCGTGAAATCCACGACGGCCGCCGTGGCCCCGAGACTGGCCCAGTACCGGGCCAGCGCCCCGGCCAGCGTGGAGCGGCCCTCCTGCGGCCCCGCACTGGCGATGCAGATCACAAGTCCCCCCGGGCGGGCGGACGGCTGACCATTGACGTGCTGATAGATCAGACGGCAGGCGGGTAGGCAGGCGGCATCGAGTGCATCGCGGGGGGCGGTTGGCACGCTGGCGAGGCAGGGTATGGCATAAAGCTGTTCAAGCTGGCGGGCGGAGCGGTAGCGGGGATCGGACAGCTCGATGATCACGCATAGCCCCGTCGCCCCTAGTAGCCCGAGGAGCAGTGCCGCGATCGGCAGTATGGACGCCATCCTGGATCGAGAGGCCGTGGCGCGGCGCGCCGGTTCGAGCATTTCAAAATCGGCGAGATCCAGGTCGGCGGCGACGCGGGCATCGGCAATCGCCCGCTCAAGGCTGCGATAAAGCGACTCGGCGGCGGCATAGCGCTGCAGGTGGGCGGCCAGCTTGACCTGCTGATCCGGCAGATGCGCATACCGCTGCTGCAAGGCCTGCGCCTGGGCATCCGTCTGCGTCAGCGCCTGGTCGAGAACCTCGCGTTCGGCTTTCAGGCGCAGGATTTCCAGCTCGAAGGTCTTGCGGTCCGGATTCGGGACATAAACCCGTTCACGGCTTTCATCAAAAGAGGAGTCCGCCAGCGTGCGGCGCATCTCGCGGATACTATCCTCCATCTGCAGGACCTGCGGATTCTCCGGTCCGTAGCGGGCTCTGGCCTCCATCAGTGCCACCTCCGTGTTGGCCAGGCGACGCTTCACCGGATTGTCCTCGAACGATTCCCGCAGTACTTCCGCGGGCATCTTCGCGATCAGTTCCTCGTAATTGCCGATGCGCACGTCCTGGGCATCGCGGGCGATGCGGGCGGACTGCAGCCGCTCCGAGACCGCCCCCATGCTATCGAGGAATGCCTTGGTATCGGCCGCCACCTCGAGCAGGCGGTACTCGGACTGGAACGTGGTCAACGCTTCGCGCGCGGCATTCCACTCCTCGCGGGCACTGTCCAACTGCTGCTGCAACGGCGCCGCCTGCCGGGTCGCCTGCTCACGATAAAAGGCGGCATTCTCCGCCAGTCCGACACGAGCCAGCTCGTTGGCGACACCGATGGCTGAATCGGCCGTTGGCATGTGCTCGACATGCAGCAGGATGATCTCGGAATAGCGGTCGGTCTGGATGCGGATGCGCCAGCCGAGTTCCTCGGATGTCATCGGCAGCTTCAGCCGCTCGATCACCGTGTCGAGGGCACTGGCGCGGCGCAGCAGGCTCACCGCCGTGGCCCGGGCGAGGCCCTTGACACTGCCACGGTTGCCAATCGCGCTGGTGGCCTGGCTCTGGCGATCCGCCCGGTACAGCAACGAGGCACGGGCATCATAACGCAGGGCACCCAGGCGGCGGGCACCCGCAATGCCGAGTCCGAGGGCGGCCACACCGATCAGCAGGATCAGCCAGGAGCGCTTGAGTATCCCGTGCAGCAGCCCCTGCCAATCCACCATGCGCAGGATATTCTCTGCCGATACACGCCGACGCAGCGGCTCCAGCGGTGCGGCGGACGGGGATGGGGATGGGCTCGGCGCGGCATTGCCCGGGGCTGCACCGCCGCCAGGCACGCTCCCGCCGGACGGCGGAGTCATGTGCCCCGGGTCCATCGCGGCGAGCTGCTCGCGCACGCTGAATCCCGTGTTGTCCGGTATGCCCCCCTCACTCACGATTTACTCCTTCATGAAAAATGTTTTTCAAAATCTGCAACAATCATCCGGACCATGCTAGCATCCACCGCCACCTGTTTCAATACGCAGGCGCGATCCACCGCTAATTTGCAAATCCGGTTGATCTGCCGCGGACAGCCCGCCGAGAAGCGGAACAGCAGGTCCATGCAGGCTTCGTCAAACACGTCCGGATTGACTGCCCGCGCGACCCTGAGACGATGCCGCACGTAGTCGCCGACCTCCCCGCGTTCAAGATAGCCCAGGTGGTAGACAAGTCCCAGCCTCTGGTAGATCTGTGGCAGGGCATGCAGCTTCTGTTTCAGGTCCGGCTGTCCCGAAAGGATAACCCCGACCGGGGAGTGCCCTCCCTCCGGAGGCGGATTGGTCAGGCACTTGACGGCATCCAGTGCCGCCGGTTCCATCAACTGCGCCTCATCCAGCACGATCAGCAGGTAGCGGCCAGACTCGCGGATGCGCGATTGCAGCAGGCGGGCGAAAAGGCGTTGCTGCACATCGGACGAGGCCGCCGCCGAGACATCCGCCTCATCCGCCCCCAGTGCGCGGTTGATCGCGGCCAGCACACCGGCGGGCGATGACGGGGCCGTGTAGAGCAGCACGGGCAGGTAAACATCCACCGGCAGGCGCCTGAGCAGCACTTGCAGCGTCATTGTCTTGCCCGCGCCGATTTCCCCCGTGACCAGCGCGAGCCCCATCGTGCGGTCCAGTGCGAAATAGCGCAGCCGGGCCAGTGCCTCGCCATGGGCACGGCTCTCGAAGAAGAAATCCGGATTGGGCCCGGCATCAAACGGCGGGCAGGCCAGGTTCCAGAACTCGAGCGTCGGGGTCATCGCGCTCCGATCATTCCGGCGAACGTCTGGCGCATCCGCTCGATGTAGGGTTCAAACGCATACTCGCGGTTCACGAAAAGGCGGCCCTGTTCGCCGAGGCGCCGTGCCTCCGACTTGTTCGCCAGCAGGTGATCGATCTTTTCCGCCATCGCGGGCAAATCCATCCAGGGGATCAGGAACCCGGTTTCGCCATCGCGCAGCCAGTCGCGGATACCGCCTGCGTCGAATCCGACCACAGGCAGGCCGTAGCGCAGCACTTCCAGACCGATCGTGGCGATGGGTTCCGGCCAGAGCGAGGGCACCGCGACGAGCGTGGCCTCGCGATAATACGAGGCAAGCTGCTCGAAGGGCACGAAGCCGGGAAACTCCACGCGGTCGGACAATCCGAGCTCGGCCGCCAGGCGTTCGCAATAGGCCTGGTGCGATCCGGAGCCGAGAACGGTCAGCCGGAACGGCTGCCTGCAGAGCGTCAGCGACCGGAGCAGGGCATCGAGCCCCTTGCCGCGGATGATCTGACCGGCGAAGATGATCCGGTTGGCCTCTGAAAAGCTGCTGGAGAACGTCTGCCCGGCTGGCGCGGGAATGGGCGGGAAGATGTGGATACGCTCCGGCGCGAAGCCCTGCCGGATGAGTTCATCGCGCATGTAGGCCGTGACGACGAACATCGCCGAGAACCGGCGGTTCAGGGCGATGCAGCGCATCTGCCGGCGGTAGCTGACCCAGCTTATGCCGAGGGGACGACGGGCGCGATCGCGCTTGAGGAAGGCCAGGCAGGGGAACAGGCAGCAGGGCCCGGCCTTGCGGGTGCAGATGCGGCGGTTCCAGGGCGAATACTTATAGCTGCGCATGCAGTAGATGTCGTGATCGTGCTCCATCCGCACCAGCGGGCCGCCCCATGCCACCAGCGTCTCCAGCACCGGATTCGCGATGCACTTGTGGACATAGACCAGATCCGGCGAGACCTTGTCCAGGACCGCGCGCACCCGGCGTGAGGTCTCGGCAGGTGGCCCGTCGAACGGGACCTGGAAGGAATCTGGAAAAATAGCCTCGAAATCGGATTCCGCCTTGCCGCTGCGGTTCCAGTACATGAACGCCAGATCGAACGTCTGCTTGAGGTGCGGCGCGGTGACCTGGATGTTCTGCTCGGCACCCGCCATCCGGCCAAAGGTCTCGTGTACAAACAGGATTCGCTTTTTCATCGATAAACTCCTAGATCAGGCACACATCCGGGGCGAGCGTCCGCTTCGTCCAGCGGAACAGGGGGGAACCGCCGACCTCCAGCACGATCTGCCCTGCATCCTCCAGCAGGCGACCTTTCGCGCTCTTGACCTGCACAAGGCGATCCACCGGGGCGGGGGCTGCCACAGAGGTGTTTGCGCCTGCCGCGCCCGCACGGGGTGCCAGCATTGCATAGCAAAACGCATTCCAGGCGACCACCGGCAGCAGGTCGCGCCAGTCCGGCAGGCGAGGCGGCATCCCGCGCCCGCCAAACCCGACGGACGTCTCGAAGGCTCCCGAGGCGGACTGGTGCTGCAGCACCCAGTCGATCTGGGACGTCATATCAAAAGTGGCACCATCCTCCTGCAGCAGCCGCAGGACATGTGCCGTGGCCCCGACGAAAAGTGGTGCGACGCTGGCGGGGCGCTGCCGGTGCTGCATGAAGGCTATGCCGCCACCCGGCTGCAGCGCGCCCGCTACGAAACGCTGCAGACGCTCACGGGCGGTCGCATATCGGGGATCACCCGTGAGGGATGCCAGGCAGCGCAAGGCTGGCAGACAACGGGCGGCCAGGAAGGGGGACACCGAGGCGGCGGCGCTGTTGGAGACGGGCATGGCTCCCTGCAGCGGCCCGCTGCCGAGCTGTGCCGCCAGCAGCGATTCCCCGGCACCGGCGAGATAGTGCTGCCAGCGTTCCGCACGCCCTGTCAGCGCCCCGTACCCTGCCAGCACGTCGACCACGGCCGCCACGGCAGGTGGCGCATAGCTCTCGAAATCGCTCTGCAGCCAGTTGTTGAAGGTCTGCAGGTTCTTGTTCCATAGCTCCTTGATCAGCCGCTTCTCGACAAAGGCATCCAGCATCCCGAGCGCCCCCGGCGAGGGTTCCTGTCCCTGCTGGCGCAGATACGCCACGGTACGCAGCACGGCCGCCATCACCGCAGGTTCATAGGGCATACCGCCCTCGCAGGGGTTCTGGTCGAAATACGAGTTGCGCAGCGTGCCGTCGGCCAGTTGTGCCTGCTGCAGCCGCTCGAGCGCCAGGTTCATGTGCGCGAGATAGGCCGGATCGCCCGTCAGGCGGTGTCGCTCGCGCCAGCCATCGAGCAGCCCCTCCCAGCGCCAGTCATTCCCCGCCCCGCACCAGCCCAGGAGCTGGGTGCGCAGGCCGACCACGGGGCCGTGATAGCCGTCCGCCCCCTCCATGCTGGCGAACCACGTTTCCAATCGCGACACGGCCGAGGCGATCCGCAGGTTATCGTTGTCTGTTGAGTTCATAGGCAATCACACTGCTGAAGTTTCGAAGCCACGAGGAGGTACAGCCCTGCTGCCCCGCCCAATCGGCCAGGCGATCGGCCAGTGGATACAGGCCCAGGCGACGACAGAAGGATGCCAGGACACTGGCGATCTTGATCGAGACGGGCTGCAAGCCCGTGACCGACCGGATCTGGAAACCCGCCTCGGCAAACAGGCGCTCGATCTGCCGGGGTTCGAACTTACGCTCTGGGCCCCGGTTCCAGTTGCGTCCCAGCGCATAATTCCCCTGGCGCATGCGCTTGTAGCGGTAGAGGTGCGGATAGAACCGGTTGGAGACCAGCACCAGCGCGCAGCCGTCCGGCGCCAGGACGCGGCGCATCTCGCGCAGCAAGGGTAGCGGATCCTCGAAATGCTCCAGCCGTTCATAACACGAAATGACCTGCACCTGCCCAGCGGCCAGCGGGATCGCCAGGCGATCCGGTTCGGCGTTGACCAGATAGGCAAGCGGCCCGGTCGGCGATAGCCTGGCAAAGCGCTCCTCCATGTAGCGCTGGATGCCGGGCGTCAGGTCGTACGCATACAACCGCTTGAAGGCGCCGGGGCAGGCATTGAGCACCTGGTAAACCACGTCGCCGTTGAAGGAGAGAATATCGAGCATCTCCGGGGCCTGATAGCGCGAGAGCATCATGGCCAACCGTCCCGTCATGAACTGGAACAGCGGCGATAAGCGCCGGTCGGGATCCACATGCAGGGTGCAGGCATCGATATGCACGCCTTTGTACCAGAGCAGCTTGTCCCGGAAATCGGCGATCTGGCGGAGGGTCCACAAATGCGGGCGGATATCGGCGCGGTAGCGCTCCTGAGACAACGCGAAACGGTTCATGTTCAGCACATCAGCCACCTCGCGGCGGTTGGGCGATGGCGGATCATCATCACGCCAGCCGACACAGACGAGCCCGAAGCAGCGCATATAGGGGGGGGCTCCAACGGCCTTGCCAATGCCCGACGGCCGCCGGATCCCTCCCAGGTAGATGGCACCCAGTGCATGTGCCTCCGCCGCCAGCAGCAGGGTGCCGATGGTGATGCCAGCCGTCACCTCCGCCGTATTGCACGGATTGCGCGTTTCTAGCGACGTATCGTAAAAGACCGCGATCAGGGCCGGGGCGTCGTAGAGGTACGACTGCTGGGCATCACTCAGGGCGGAGACCTTCACCTTGAGCGCCGGATCGGTGATGATGACGAAATGCCAGAGCTGGCGGTTGCAGGAGGTCGGCATCAGGCAGGCCGCCCGGATCAGCGTCTCAAGCAACGCCTGGGGGACGGGCTGCTCCTTGAACATACGCGTGCTGCGCCGACGCCCCAGCAACGCCATGAAGCCGTCCCCATCCATCCGCGTCCCCGCGCTTTCCGCCGTCTGTATTGATTCCTCATGCATGACTAGATCCCCATCGCCTGGACTGGTCCCGTTTCCCGATCCGTGCGTCTCCTATACCACACGGCGACCCCGAGTCCCATAAAAATCATTGTCATGGAAAATAACGGGGTTTGTCGATACCCGAGTTGCACCAGGCTCTGGATGTGGTTCACGATAATGGACGTGCAGCCGGCAAGGCCGAGCGTCGAGAGCAGATCCTTACGCGCCCGGACATAGAAAGGTAGCGCCAGGCCGAAATAACGCAGCCAGAGCAGGGCGAGTGCCACCACCCCGGGCCAGCCCAGTTCGCCCAGCGTGAGGTACCAGTTGTTGTGCGCCGGGGTGCCGGGCGGAAGGTCCGGATCGACCTGCGCGGCATAGCGGTGCCAGGAGGTGGCCGAGAAATTACCGAGTCCGACCCCGAAGCCATGATCGCTGGCCATCAAGCGGGCCTGGTCGTTGTACTTGCCCCGGTAGGCCATGTCGCTGGCGGCGTCCTGCTCGCCGACGAAACGGCCGGCCAGGGTATCCATCGCGGCCGCCAGCAGGGCACCAGCCAGAACGATACCCAGCAGTAGCAGGGCGATGTTCTTCAGGTTGAGGTGGCGCGGCAGCAGGATCATCGCATTCAGCCAGATACCCACGAGCAGCGAGGCAAGCCCGCCGCGCGAGATGGTCAGGATCACACAGACCGTGCAGACCACCGCAAGCCCGCCCCAGAGCATACTGAGGATCCACTTGCGCGACTGCAGGCAGAACGCAAAGCAGAAGGAGCCCATCATCGCCATATAGGTTGCCAGACTGTTCGGATGCCCCAGCGTTGCCTTGACCCGGTGGATGCCATCCAGATAACGCGAACTGAGGGTCAGATAGCCCATGTAAAGGACCGTGATGCCGATCCCCCAGAGAATGTCGCGCGCGCCCTTTTCATCGCGCACATAATTCAGGATGACCCAGAAGAGCAGATAACCGCGCAGGATCTTGAACAGCTCGAACAACGGATAAAGCCCCACCTCGAACAGGTCGTAGGGCACGCGCAGCGCCTCGGTCGGCACAGGCAGCGAAGGGCCGACCAGGCTCCAGGAGACCAGCCCCACCAGCAGGTAGAACCGTGTCGGCCAGGCAAGTGGCGGATTCCATCGCATTGGAAACACCTTGGGTTTCAGTAGCATATAGCCGAAAAGGATCAGGGCGCAAAGATCCGCCAGTGTGACCTCGAACCCGCGGGTATTGGCACGATAGAACTCGCGCGAAAAGAAATTGATGCCGACTTTCATCGGTTCGCAGGTGGCCCAGACCATCAGCATCACTACCCCGCGCGTCAAGGCTGGACGCGCCAG
>DIZZ01000162.1 GCA_002428045.1 Verrucomicrobia bacterium UBA6015 | reverse complement strand
GAAATAGAGGTCCTCGCGGAAGTTGCCGGCATTGACCTCCTGCTGCAGTTTCTTGTTCGTGGCCCCGATGATGCGCACGTTGATCGACCTCACGCTGTTGCTGCCGACACGCTTGACCTCGCGCTTCTCGAGCACGCGCAGCAGTTGCGGCTGCAGTTCAGGTGCCAGATCGCCGATCTCGTCAAGGAAGACGGTGCCGCCGTCGGCCGCCTCGAAGGCCCCGACGCGGTCGGTGATCGCCCCGGTGAAGGCCCCCTTGGCATGCCCGAACAGCTCGCTGGCCACCAGTTCGCGGGCCAGCGAGGCGCAGTCGATCACGATGAACGGTTTGTTCTTGCGCGGGCTGTGCTTGTGGATCTCCTCCGCCAGGACTTCCTTGCCGGTACCCGTCTCGCCTTCGATCAGGATGGTCGAATCCGTCTTCGCGTAGCGTTCGGCGAGGTAGAAAACATGGCGCATGGCCGCGCTCTGGCCGTGCAGCCGTCCGAAGGACGAGGCCGGGCTGAGCCGGTATTCGCAGGTCTCCTGCAGCGGGCAGAACACCAGCCGGGTGCTGCCGAGCTGGAACTCGGTACCGGTACCGAGAAAGGCCACCTGGATACGGACGCCCTGCACATAGGTGCCGTTTGTGCTGCCCAGGTCGCGGATGGCATACCCATCGGTAGTCAGCTCGATCTCGCAGTGCCGCCGGGAGACCGTTGCATCATTGACCACCAGATCGTTATTGACGCCCGAGCCGAGCGAGACCGTCTCGCTACTGACAATGAACTCCTTGCCAGTCAGCGGTCCGCTGACCACCAGCAGCTTGCATTTCTGGATCAGCAGGCTGCGCCCGTCGCCTGCCGGACGCAGGAACAGTGTGGGGCTGGTTGCCTGATCGCTGGATAGTTGTTCCGCCATAAAACCGCGCCCTTGTAGGATGTATACTGAAGTATGCGCACGATATTAAGGATGGATACACCAGTATGCAAGCTGTTTTTGGACGGTTATCCTGCAAAACCAACCTCCCTTAATCCTTGCTTCATCCCGGTCAATAAAGTACGTTCGGCTGAAGACGATGAAGAGCAATACCACCGGTGATGAATCTAAAAACGGAATCTATGGGATGCTAGTGAAAAACAGGTGAATCATGATTAAAGCTAAACTCTTGCGAATGTTGATGCTGGCTCTCGCATTCTCCTTCTTGCTTGGTATTCCCGCTGTAAGCGCCAATCTTTCCCCTCGCCTTCCAGCAGATAAGTCGGAGCGCCCTTCGATCATGCAGCGTTATCAGGCCCAGCTTCAGCAGGCCAAAGCCAGGGGTCAGGATACCCGCACCGCCGAAACCCTCGCCAGTCAATCCAATGCCGCCATGCATTCGGGCGACCGTCACAAGGCCCAGCAACTCATGCAGAAAGCCATTGAAGCCCTTTCCGCCGGTGCACCGGCTGCGAGCTCAAGCCAGGACCACTCCCCGCGACCTGTTACATTGCCTCCCCCACGTTCAGCAGAAGGCTCAAGCCCGGTGTTCCTCCTTGCATTCACGCATCACTACAGCGGGCCCGGCGGCTATTATCCCACCTCTTCAGAAGTCCGCGAAGCCGGGGAATTCTTCATCAGAGCAAGGATTCCCGGAACCCTCTTTTTTGATGGTATCCTGGTTGAAAGACTGCAAAAGGAGGATCCCGCACTGATCCAGCAGATTCGCAACTGGAATCTGCCACTTGGCTATCACGGCGAGGAAACGCACGGCCCGTACCCCGTTGCTTCTGAACTCCTGGGGGAAATCCACACGCTTAAGGAGGCGCAGGGCTATCAGGGACCGTGGTCACTCACTACCGGCCAAAACTGGGATAACGCCGTGAAACTGGTCGAGGAGCGCTATTCTTATGCTCGCCCCTATGCGATCGACCCCGATACCCGACGGATTCAGCGGCTTAATCCCTCCGCAACCGATCGGTCCCGTATCGGCGGATTGAAACTGGTCCAGCAAGCCTTAGGCAGGGATGTATCCATGATGACCAGTCATTCTCTGGAAAGCGCCCCGGAAGGCTATGCGTTTCGCCGCATGAGCTCGTTCGGTTTCGATCAGCCCGCCGTGCCGATCGCCCTCCACGCGCTCAGGATTTTCAGGATCGGGGATGTGGCTGATCAAGTCATGAGTATCGCCGGAAAAGACGAGAGCATTTTCTGGTATATGGGTCGCCTGCACAGCAAAGGTGACGAAAACGGTGAGGCCGGAGGATTCCGGCTCGGCGCACTCCGGGCCAAGCTTCAGGAACTTGACCGCACTCGCCCACGCCTTCTTCTCGTCGGCTTCAACAAGTTCAAGGACGGCATGGATACGGCCCAATACCTCGAGACCGAGTTCTTTCCAGCCAACCCAGGCAGTTGCTGGGTTACGGGTGACACGCTCGCTGATCACTTTGAGCCCGAGAAAGCCTATCGTCCCTCAGTGGCCGACCAGTTGGCGCTGGCCCACTGCGTTACCAGCGGCTGGTCTCAACGCCCGCCAGACCTGCTGGCCATCAACGGCCGCGTGTTCTCTCTGGCGGATGCGTTTGAATGCTTCGCGCGCGCGCTGTTTCAACGGCACGGCACCAATTCGCCTTCCACTGGAACGGAATTGCATGCGCTTTACGGGCCCGTCACGGAAAGCGGAGCCCCGCTTCTTCGCCAGTCTGCCAGCCTTGAGATAGGGGCCATTCACGTCGCCGCTCAATTCATGATGGAGACGATGGATCGCTCCACAGGCGACCGGTTTATCCCTGCCCGCATAATCGTTGGCTCCTCCTGCTTGAACAGCGCCGAATTTCTTTACGCCATGGCGGCCACACTCCTCGCTGGGACTAACCGCACCGTAGTCGTTCCCCCCTCCCAATTGTTTCCCCCTTACGCTGACTTGCTCCAGGCGGTATTTAAGCCCAAGGCCGCCCAACCCGTTTGTTATACCCAGGGCCAGCTTTGGACAGTAAAACCGGTGCGGCTCAAATCATCGGCCTCAAGTCCAGCATCAACCCCGATGGCAAACTCCCTGCATCTCGCCACCAACGGACTTCCAAAATCTATTCGTCTGGTTTTCGCCTCCAATCTCAACAGCCAGGGAGGATGTCATCGTGACGACCCCAGTGGTGCCGATCTTTATTACGCTGAGTACAATCTCGAAACCGGAAAAGCATCCCATCTGCGCCGCCTGACCTCCCGCACGGGCCCCGAATGGTTCCCGGCCCTTTCTCCGGATGGACGCTCTGCGGTGTATGATCAAACCATCACACCCTCTCCCGGGATCCCCGCCGGCCACGAACTCTGGCAAATCGATCTCACTCAGGACCGCCAGAAGCTGCTTGTGGGGAACGCGCGTTTTCCCGCCTTTGATGTTGCCGGAAGGTTCCTTTACTACTCCCAGCAGAATCGCAAGGATCACAAGATCGTGCGTTCGCCGATCATGCAGGGTACCAACAACTGGCTACGACTTGGCACTGCAGAATCACTCGCTACCCCGGGCGCAGGCGGGGAATCGGTTGAGGATCCTTCCCCCCTGCCGGACAACTCGGCGGTCGCGTTCCATTGGAAAACAGGAAATCAAGGGGCCAGCGTTGCACTCATGCCCTTCACCGGAGGCCCGGTACAATCCCTCAGCGATGGCGATGGCTGCGGCCATGTATCCGTCAGCCCGGATGGGCAGTCTATTGCCTGCACACGATCACGAGACGGACACCTTGTCATGATCCGCCGCTCGAGCACTGGCTGGGCGCCGGGGCAGGTCCTGCCGCTCTCCACTGATACCCGCGATTATCAGGATGATGACGAGCGATTCCGGACCGTGCGAGAAGTTCGCCACAGCTATGTGGAATGGGTGACGTCGCGCCTTCTTCTGGTTACCACGCATGGTGCCAATGCTCCGAGGAACTTCCAGTTGGCACGCCTCTACCTGGTGGTTTTGCAGGACGATCAGAAGCCCCCCCGGCGCATCAATCTTTCTGCCGCCATTGAACTCCTGGCCGGACAAAAACAAAAAGATTTCTGCTCTGCTTCATCCACCCCTATTCCATAACCCGGCAAGGAGATGCGACGATGACAACAGCGATCACCCTGAATCGCTAGGCTGATTGCAGGACTTGAAGCGTTACCGAGTCGACCATGTCCTTGACCTTTTCGCGGTACGTGCCCATATGCGGGGCGACCAGGTGGGCGTTGAGGCAGGCCATGTCCGTCCAGGCCTCGACGATCACAACCGCGTCGCCGCGCAGCGGGCCCTGGGCCGCCAGACCGGAGTCGATATCGATGGCTGGTGTATAGCCATGGCAGCCCTGCTCGGCGAGGACGGCTGGCACATTGGCCATTAGGTGTTTCAGGAAGGCGGAACGGGTGCCGGTTTTCAGGTTGATCGTTGCGAGTACGTGTATCATGTGGACTCCTTTTGCTTTTTCATTGTTTGTGATTTATGTGCATTTTGTGGCTGAAAATACCGAGCGCAAGTCTCTGTGTTCCTTGCGATCTTTGTGGTGACTATAGTCCTGCCGGGCTGTCAATCATCTGCCCGCCGCAGGACGAGTACGCCGTTGTTGCCGCCGAAGCCGAAGCTGTTTTTTAGGATATAGGGTCGCTTCAGGGGTGCGGGCGTTTTGCCGGTGAAGCACAGGCCGGCGGCGGCCTCGTCCGGGTTGTCGAGGTTGAGCACTGGCGGCAGGATGCCCTTCTCGAGCGAGAGGACGGCGGCGAGCGTCTCGATCGCGCCGGACCCGCCTAGCAGGTGCCCGAAGTAGGGCTTGAGCGAGGCGAGCGGGATCGTGGCGGCCGCGGCCCCCAGCGCCATACGTATGGATTCGCATTCGGTCGGGTCGTTGGCGGTGGTGGCGGT
>DIZZ01000033.1:5796-6896 GCA_002428045.1 Verrucomicrobia bacterium UBA6015 | reverse complement strand
GCCATTGACCGTGTTCGTGAAAAAGTACTGCACCGGAGGGTTGAACCCGTCCGTCGCGGTCGTGGCCGTCATGACTACCGTGCTCGTGTTCAGCGCCGCCGGAGGGCTGGCGAAGGTCATCGGGTCCGGCGTTGGTGCTGTCGTATCGGTCGAGGACACGATCAACCGCACGGCATTTGCGTCCGTGGAGGTCACGCAAGGGGCCACCGCGGAACCGCTGGCGATGACGGGGATGGCCGCAAAGGTCCCGGAGAAACCGCCAATCGTATTGGTCGCCAGCAGATAGGTTCCTTCTGCCAGATTATCCGGCAGGGTCAGGTGAACCGCGCTGCCATTCAGCGTCACCGTCCCTGTAAACCGCAGCGGTGCGTCGTTGGTGAATATCGCACGGGCGCCCGAGGCAAACGTGACATTCCCGGTGATGGCACCGGTTCCGCCCAGATAGGCACCCGAGACCACGCTGACGCTCCCCGTGATCGAGCCGTTGACCAGCAGGACGCCATTGCTCACGGTCGTGCCGCCGCTGTAGCGGTTGTTGCCGGAGAGCGTCTGCGTGCCGGTGCCGGTCTTGGTCAAGGCGATCGTGCCCGCTGGATTGACGATCGTGCCACTGAACGTGCCCGAGCCATTGCCAGACCCCACGGTCAACGTCTGGGGGGTAACGGCAGTACCCTTCGTGATGGTACCGGCCCCCGTTAACGGTCCGGCGGTCACTTGATTGCCATCCCACAACTCGAGCGTTCCATCGACGTTCAGGGTACTCTGATTGCCCGTCCATCGAAACCCTTGGTAGTAGCCCGCCATCGATGCACCGGCCTGCAAGTCAATCACTGCCTCAGCTCCCATGGAGATGGCGACAAAGCGGTTAGCAGCGGAACTCCCCCATGCTCCTCCAGAAACGCGCAGCGTACCGGCTCCCGAGTTTGTAGTCGTACCGGTGGCAATACCCGTATTGCCCGCTATATTCAGGACAGCCCCCGGCGCGATCGACCAGGTGCGCGGCGTAGTACTGAATGCACCTCCCTGCAGTCTTAATGTCCCCGCGCTGATTGTCGTCGTTCCGGTATGGGTGTTGGTTCCGGAAAGGGTCAGCGTGCCGT
>DIZZ01000033.1:5175-5686 GCA_002428045.1 Verrucomicrobia bacterium UBA6015 | reverse complement strand
GCAGCACCGAACGTGATGCTGTTCACCGTGACCGCGCCGGAAACACCCACAGCGGACGCGGTGCTGCCGAGGGCGAGAGTATCGGTACCGAAGTTGATGCCGTCACTGGTGGTGATGGGGGTAAGCGCGCCGTCTGAAGCCCCCGTGCTGTCGGCACTCCAGAACGCGCTGGTACCCCACATGCCGGCTATATCGCCAAAACCGCCGATGCTTCCATCCGTGTCCCAGTAGTAGGTTGCACCGTCCACCCTCGCGGTTAGCAACCCCATGCATCCCGCCAACGCAATCGCCATGACTGAACGTATATTCTGTTTCATCGCTGTGCCTCCTCTAAGCCATCTATCGCGTGACCAAATATGTATAATCCCACACCATAATTATCATAAGGTGAAAAACCGTAATAGTGAATGACTGCAAACGACATTCGTATGTCGATTACGGACGTCATCTGCCATTCACCGAGGCAAGGCTTTCTCATGCTCCGCACGGCTCGGCGAGGACGCCTCGCCCT
>DIZZ01000033.1:0-5165 GCA_002428045.1 Verrucomicrobia bacterium UBA6015 | reverse complement strand
GAGGGCAAGCGTCCTCGCGAGCCTGCTGAGCAGGAGCATCGTCAATCGTAATCGTCGCCCGTAGTCGTTCACCGAAAAAAGGTCAGTCTTGAGTCTTCAGTCTGCGGTCTGTAGTCTGCGGTCTTCCCCGACAGGCAAGGCCTACTGCCGGTACGAAGAGGGCGGATGGCCAAGCTGGCGCTGGAAGAGGCGCGACATGAGTTCGGGCGAGGTGAACCCGGAGACCTCGGCAATGTCCCAGAGCTTTTGGTCCGTTGACTGGATCAGGCGAAGGGCATGCTGGAGACGCCGATGCACGATTTCCTGGTATACGGACCGCCCCGCATACTTCAGGAACGCATCAAGCAGGCGACGTTCAGACATCGGCACCTGTGCAGCGACAACCTTGGGGGTCAGTTGGCGATCCGTGTAATGATCCTCGATATATTGCAACGCCGTGGACACATGCGGGTGGCGGGAGACCAGGATATCGGTCGAGGTCCGGACATGCAGCGCCCCGGGCGGGATCAGGACCGGTACAGAGGGGGCGGGATGCCCGTTCATGAGCTGATCCAGTTGTTTCGCCCCTTCATAGCCATGCAGGAAGGCATTGTTGTCAATGCTGGAGATGCCGACCGGTGCCAGTTCGCAGATCACGCGGGAATTGTCGACGCCAAGCAGGGCCACATCGTCAGGGATCGAAAGTCCCGCCTCATCACAGGCTTTGCAAACCCACTGCGTCAGGTAATCGGCCGCCGCCATCACCCCGAAGGGACGTGCATCCTCCGGTATGTGCCGCGTCAGCCAGTCCGCTCCGCTGCCTGTGGTGACGAAGTCGTTCGGCGCCTGGATCTTTACTGCCGTCAGTCCCATCTCGGCAATCGCCCCGACAAAGCCCTGCATTCGCTCCTCATGAAACGAGTTGCTGTCATGCATCACAAAGCCGACATGCCGACAACCACGCGATACCAGATGTTCGGCCCCCAGCCGTCCGATCGCGGCGTTGTCCTGCAGGACACGCGGCACCTCGATCGAAGGGTCATTCCTGGAGAGATCCACGGTGGGAATATGCAGATGGTCGCGGACAAAACCCGTAATCTGGGTTTCAATCTTGGGAGACTGGAGCATACAGAGCACCCCGTCGCCGTCCCAGCCATACGGCATCACTCCGGTATGAAAGAAAAACGAATCCAGGATCCAGTTCGCCTCGCTGGCAAACTGACAGACCCCGGCAAGCATCCGCTCATCCCTGTAGCATGGAAGGAACAGCACGCAGCGCCTTGCTGATGCCCGGGAACCCCGCCGCTTAGAATTCACGACCTTCATACGGTTATGGTAGCGACGTCTTTTCATAAGCGCAAGCCCTTTGCGTGTGATTCTGAAATCGGGGGACGAGAACGGATGACGAGGCCATGCAAAGGCAGGTAGGGCGAAGACCTCCGGGCGAGCCGCGTACGTGGCAAAGGCAGTGGTGAGAGCGACGGCTTATGCCACGAGCGCGCCCCTCCGTGGCGCGGCTACAGGGCTCCCAATCACTTCCTTACGCGGTTTTTAAAAACACGTTTTCGCCGCTTTGGGGTCGCGCGGGTTCTTTATTGCGCGACCCGCCAGGTCTCGCAGAATCAGCGATTTATATTGCGCGACTCGGTCTATTCTGGCAGGATGTCAGCATTATGCCAAAAAAACTGACTGACATTTACTTCGCCTCGCTTGCCGAGCTGATCGGCCGCTTCCCGCAAGGTGCCTGCATCAGGGATCTCATTGCCGCCATTGATGAGCCGCTGCCGCAGCGTACGTTGCAGGATCATCTTGCACGATTGGTTAAACAACATCGCGTGACTATCTCGGGCAAGGGAGTGGCGCGCCGCTATCATCTGCCTGAGCCGCAAACGACCTCGATCTTGCGCGAGTCGCATGCTGAACTGCAAATCGATAGCATTCCGCTTTCGGCTGCGGCGAAGTTCATCCGGGAGTCGGTTTCCAGACCCTTGTCCCAGAGAAAGCCTGTGGGGTACAACCGCGCGTTCCTGGATGACTATATACCCAACGAGACCTACTATCTGCCAGCAGAAACGCGAGCACTGCTTGACGGGATGGGGCGAATTTACCAGGACAACCAACCTGCCGGAACCTACGCACGGGAAATCCATAACCGGCTCCTGATCGATTTGTCCTGGAACTCCAGCCGTTTGGAAGGAAACACCTATTCCCTTCTGGAAACCGAGCGCCTTCTGGAGGCAGGCACCATCGCCGATGGCAAAGACACACGAGAAGCGCAGATGATACTGAATCATAAGGCCGCCATCGAGCTGCTGCTGGATGATACCGTCGATATGGGTTTCAACCGTTATACCATCTGTAACCTCCATGCGTTACTTTCCGATCACCTGCTTGCCGATCAAGGGGCGTGCGGGCGACTACGAACCAAACCGGTCGGCGTAACCGCAACCCTTTTTCATCCGTTGGGTGTGCCTCAGATGATCGAGGAATGCTTTGATGTGCTGCTGGCAAAAGCGGACGCCATCGTTGACCCGTTTGAACAGGCATTCTTTGTGATGGTTCAGCTTCCGTATCTGCAACCGTTCATGGATGTCAACAAGCGTGTTTCCCGGCTTGCAGCAAACATCCCACTGATTCGCATGAACCTTTGCCCCTTGTCATTTGTGCATGTGCCGGATTGGCATTATACTGGCGGGGTGCTGGGCGTCTATGAGCTAAATGCCGTCGCCTACCTGAGGGACGTCTTTACATGGGCCTATCAACGATCGAGTGATCGGTACTCGGCCGTGCGGCAAACCCTGGGCGATCCCGATCCGTTCCTCTTGCGACACCGGACGCAAATCAAGACGTTGGTCGGGACGGTCGTCCGGTCAAGTATGTCGAAGACCGAGGCCATCGACTGGATCCATGCACAGACGGACGGAATGTCACCTCGCGCCGAACAGAAACGGTTGGTTGAGATTGTGGAGACTGAATTGATGTGCCTTCATCCAGGCAATATTGCCCGCTATGCGCTGAAGCCATCCGAGTTCGATACTTGGAAATCAGGCTGGTAACGCTTGAACAAAGCGAAACCTGTTAATCCGAGGCTAGCCCGAACAAGCGTTCGGCATTGCCTCGGTAGATCTTGTGGCGAACGTCTGGCGGCAGGTTCAGTTGCTCTAGGAGTTCAAGGGTGAGTATTTCCCCCCCCTTCCCGAATGACCACCAGCCCTCATCCGAGCCGAACAGGATCCGGTCGGCATGGCGCGTGAGGAAGTCCTCAGTGTAGCCGCGGTCACGGTTGAGGACCGCCACCATGCCCAGCCCGGACACGTCGGCGTAGAGATTGGGATAATCCTGCAGCATCCGGTCACAGGTGCCTTCCGGCAGATAGCGCCACCAGTCGGCATGGGCAATGAAGTTGACATTAGGGAACATGGCCAGCACCCGCCCCACCCGGCGCATGCCCTTTTCGACCATGTTCTTGTTGGAATCGATGTGGAACATGACCGGGAGGCCGACCTTATCGCAGGCAGCGAACAACCGGAGATTGGCGGGATCATCGAACATCCGGTTCACGCCGTAATGCTCGCCGAAGCCGATCGCCCCGTCCGCCTTCTCCCGCTCCAGAATCGCCACTGCGTCCTCAACGCTGCTGACGTCCTCCGGCTCGATAAAGGTGAACCGCAGGATGTTGCCCTTGTATTTCGCAAAATTCTCCCGCATGAACGTCCGCTGCGCTTCGGAATCGACGCGCGTGGGAACCAAGTCGTGGGTGATGGCGTGTGAAACGTTGTTTTGCGCCATCCACGTCGCCACGATGTCCAGCCCGTTCTCCGCGTTGCTCGAACCATGGATATGGGCATCAATCAAGGGAATGCCCGACCGGACGAGCCGGGCGCTTTTCCCGTCCCATTCCTTCTGGATCGCCAGAACCTGCTCGGCATACCGCGAACCCAATGCCGACAGATCGCTCTCAACCCCGTCAAGGCGCGCCACACCAACCGCATGGACATCGGTTGCCAGCGCCGTAAGCTGGGTGTTCATCGCCGGATTGCCCGGCACCTCGCCAACCACGAACGGGAGGTTTAATGCCGCCTGGTCGGCGCGGATGTTTGTGACCAGATCCTTCAAGTGGTCGAGGGCCGAAAGCCGGACACTCGACCCATGACGCCACAGGATCCCTTTCAACGTCCCCTGTTTCGAGGCCTCCTTCGCCCGTTTACGGATCAGGCGGTGAAAGGCACTCTTCGGATGCCAATCCTCGATCATCGTGTTTTCGACGGCACAGAAGGCGAGACCTATGGATATATCCGGCGATTGTGCAAGCATGGCCTTCGCAAAGCCCAGGCCGGTACCAACCACCGGCGTGGCCCCCGCATCACCGGCAACGGGTACGCGCGCAGCGTCCCACTGCCCGGCCTCACTGAGGATGTAGCAACGGGCCATGACCTGCGCCGTATCGTTGGACGCGGGCACGTCCCCCCACGATGCAACATCGCCTGCGACCACATACACATGCAACGTCTCAACAGGCCCTTGGTATCCCTCCGAACCATTACCCGATACAGGCATCAATAGCCCATTACACATGACTAACCCCATACACATGATCGCTCCGTATTTTTTCATACCCACTTTCTATCGGAAACCGCTTAGCATGGCGAGCGCATTTTTCGTATATCCCGACAGGGTCTAGTCGGTCAACGAGAACGGTGAATGATTCAATACCACTGTTGGAGCCGGCTGTCTCCGCCGGAGGCGTGGCAAAGGGCATTGCCGTGGACGTACCCGGAGCATCTTACTCTGGATGGAGAAAGCCAATGGCAAAGCCCAAGAGAAAGTAAATGACAGGGCAACGGCAACGCTTTTGGCTGTCGGGCGGAATTCGACGGGCGCGGCTCGCCCGGAGGTCTTCGCCCTACCTGCCTTTACATGGCCTCGTCATCCGTTGTCGTCGCGCGCTGCCTCCCGCATCCCGCAGCGGCACAAGCCCCTCATCCGGCGAGAACCGCTTGATTTGAAAAAGAGGGGGCAAACATTTCCAGTGAGGTGGCGTCAAATCCCGCCTTGGTCAATTCCTCCCGCCAACCTGCAGCAACGCAAGACTGCATGTGCTCGATAAGCGCATCTGCCTCCTCCGGTTTGAGATGGTAGCTGGCAGCAGCGGAACGGAGGTTATCAAGCCGCGCAAGGCGGCCCTG
>DIZZ01000020.1:2166-2972 GCA_002428045.1 Verrucomicrobia bacterium UBA6015 | reverse complement strand
CCCGCCTGCAATTGCACGGGGACGGTAAATTCATCACGCACGGCGATTTTCCGTTTCTTTTCCCGGACGATTTCGCGTCCGTTAAGTTCCATTTTCAGGCGGTGATCGAACCCAAGGCGCAGAACCGCCTCGCGTGCCGCAGGCAGGACAAGGGTACATTCGGCCGTGACGGTGCAGTGATCCGGATTCTCCAGGATGGCATCAAGATCCACATACCGATCAAAAAAGCCACCGTGGTGGAGGACCGTCTTCTCCATCCCGGTGATGCGCCAGTCCTTGAGATATTGCAACTCCAGGCGTAGCGGCTTGAGGGATTGCTCGATCGCCGCCTGCTGGTGCGAACAAAGCCGGGTGGCCCAGTCCTCCGCCAGCGCGATATACCCCGACGGATCCTTGCGAACGTTGACGTGGTATTGATACAGGTTCCGCATGGCATCCGACACAGGCCCATCATTCCAACGGTCCGTGGCATCGTCGAGGTGCAACGCATGGCACGCCGTACAAGCCGTTGGAAGCAGATCAAGAATGCGTTTGAACGTGGCCTCTGCCGTCTCGTATTGATTACGATCCAGCAACTGATCCACCTGCCTGTTGAGGATCGTGATCGCCTGCACCGCACAGGTTCGGTTCGGCTCTGGGAAATCATACATACCCATCAAACGATACTGCCAGTGCGCCCCACCCTGCCGCCTGCCGCGGATCCCGGAAGCCCCGGCCAGCCAAGCCTGTTCCTCGGCACTTGCCGCCAGCGTTGCTCCTCGCTCGAACAAGGCTAGTCGCCGAAGGGCATCAACGGAAAACACCAT
>DIZZ01000020.1:570-2058 GCA_002428045.1 Verrucomicrobia bacterium UBA6015 | reverse complement strand
CCATTGGAGCCGCCACTTCCTTTGGTCGTCAGGCATCGGCGCCCCATGCTTTGCGACAAAGCGGCTGCGAGTGCCATCCCAACCCAGCATACCGAGGAGCGCCAACCGGTCCAGCGCCAGGGCAAAGCCGGGCTTCAGGCGACTGGTCTCCTCCAACTTCCCAAGGGCTGTCTCAACCCTGTCCATATCGATATAGGCGACCGCTATCCGCTGCAGGATCTCGGCAGGGTCCCCGCCCAGTGCAATCGCGGCTTCAAACCGTTGCACCGCCATGTGCCGCAGATTGGCAAGGAGCGTCTGCCGGTCGCGGTACCTGCCCTTGCCCGCCAGCGATTCGAGGGACGAGGGCACCGAGGAGCGCAGTTCCTTGCCCAGCAATTCAGGATCCGCATCCAGATAGGCCTCGGCTGCCGCCATCTGGAAGTCCAGGTCATGATCGCGGACATTGCCTGCCAGGGTGAACTCGATCGCGGCCCGGTCATAGCGGCCATGCCGGAGGTAATTCAAGGCCAGATCCGCATGGATGGCTTGCTGTTCTGGCCTCACTCCAGGTGCCGGTGCCTCCCCCGTCGGGATGGGCAGGTACAGCAGGCGCAGATAGGTGCGACCGTCGCGGATTTCCCGCCCCACCAAGCCTCCCAGCACCTTCCAGTAGGCGTTCCCATCCTCCCGTTTCTGACTGGAATAGAACTGCATCACCTCACGCTCGCTGAACCAGCTCCGCGTCCGCCGGGTAAAGAACCGGTAGAGAATCCGCTGTTCGACAAACCGGTTGACGTCCCGCTCGAAATAATTAACCGTGCCGCCAAGTCCGCGAATCCGCGTTTCCCCGCGCTCCCACTCACCGTTCCAGAGCGGCCATAGGATCGACAGTTTCTTGACATACCGCTCGGGTGAACGTTCCTCCGTGCGCTTGTAGAACGGGAAAAACCAGGAGGCACGGGTCTGGGTACCGGTACCGTCCTGAACCTGCCGGGAACCGAACCACGGCAGGAAGGAGAAGGGGATTGAGAGATTTGATGAACGGCATTGTTCCGGTTGTTTCGGATCGCGCCAGGTGGAATGGGAGAACGGAGGCAGCAGCATCGCCAGATCGCGGGATCCGCCGTGGCGGGTATAGGACCAGAACGGGAATAGGCGATTCAACCGGTAGTCCACGCCTTTCCCCCAGGCAAGCAGGGAGAGCAGATAATCGTGCCGCGAATAGACCTGCACGCCGTCGCGCTCGCTGGTTCCATGGACACCCAGCAGCAGGGGAACCGTCACATCACGGGAAATCGTCTGTCCATGTCGGGACGTGCGCTGATACCAGAAGGGCAGCAAGGCGGAGGACTGGAGATCGGCCGACCGGCGGCTCCAGGCGAAGGGATAGAAGGCCTTCAGGCGACTCGCCCCGAGATCCGGGCATTCGGCAGCAGCCACGAACGGGCGACGCTCCATCTCATGCAATGCCCAGAACTGAGGGGACGGCACACGGTAGGCCGGGCG
>DIZZ01000020.1:0-479 GCA_002428045.1 Verrucomicrobia bacterium UBA6015 | reverse complement strand
CGACGTGACCCCAGCGTCAGCGAGAAGAAGGGAAAGAAAGCATCGTACCGGACATAGTCATGCACCTTGTTTTCCGTACGGTTGAGTACCGGTCCCAGCAGATTGCGCGTTTCATAGACCCCCTGCTTGTACAAATGCGCACCGATCGGAATCAGAAAACTGGCGGACTGTTCCAGCGTCTCGCCGATAAACTGCTGCGAATGCCACCAGAACGGAAACAGGAGATGCCCCCCGCCATGCGCATTCCGGTACTGCTTATGCCACCGCCACCAGAAAGGAAACACCGTGCGCTTCGACTCGGCAGAAATCACGGTCGTCTTACCCTCATCAGAAACCTCGGATGAGGTGCTGGATTTTTGCAAGGAAAGCGCCACCTGGGTGGTCGTTTCGACATTCCGTATGGTCTTGCCGCCGGAACGGTGCTGCTGCTGATCCCGCGAAAGGTAATAGAACGGGAACAGCCAGGTGGCTGAATTCGT
>DIZZ01000026.1 GCA_002428045.1 Verrucomicrobia bacterium UBA6015 | reverse complement strand
TTTGTAGTTGAAAGGAACGTATGCTTAAATCATTTTTTGTCTGGTTGTTCTTTTGTGTATTTGGTCTGCTTTCGGGTTGCAGCAAACCCTTGCCCGAACCGACGCTTTCTTATCGCCAGATTATTGATCAGATGGCCGATCTCGGTTCAATCGCGGATCTGTCGCAACCGGGATGCATGATGTTCTCATCCTGGGANNTGGCCGATCTGGAGTCGATTGCGGATCTGTCTCAACCGGGAAGCATCATTGTTTCATCCTGGGATCGTACCGGCGGAAATAATGATGTCGGGAATTTCATTAAGGATGATCCCAAAGGATGGAAGGTGCTGGCAGAAGTTAAGGGCTCTGGGTATATTTCGCGGTTCTGGTGTACGGGGGCAAAGAATGGGAAAAAACGAATCCGCATTTATGTGGATGATGATCGGACGCCGGCGATCGAGGCCTCTCTGGACGAATGGTTTGGACGTGCCGGTTTTAAGGATGACCTACCCCTTAGGGGATATGAGCCGTATTGCTGGTTTTCCTGGCTGCCGGTCAGTTTCAGCCGGTCCCTGACCGTTATGCAGGAAGCCCCCGTTGGTGATGAAAAACTGTATTACCAGATCAATGTGAATCGATTGCCGGAAGGTCAGATTGCGGAACGCTGGAAATCCTCCTTGCTGGAGGATGAGGATATTCGTAGTCGCCTTGATTTGCTCAAATCCACGTGGACAAAAGCCAGGCTTACCGATCTGACGGGTATGGGCGATGGTGTTTTAATCGCATCCAGCCAGGAGCAGGTGCTTTGGCAAGACGAGGGTGCGGATGTGATTCGTTCCGTTTGCTTCAAGTTAGCGCCGTTAGAGGGGATGTCCGTGGCAGAACGCGAGGCCCGGTTACGGGCCTTGGTGGTGCGGATGTATTGGGATGGTTCCTCCGTTCCCAGTGTCAATGTTCCGCTTGGTGCCTTCGGCGGCAGCATGTGGCACGAGATTCAGTATGGATCCGCCTATTTCGGGATGTCATCCGGTGTTTTCCGGGTGTCGTTCCCGATGCCCTACCGAAGGGGCGCGAGGATTTCCGTGTTGAATGAATCGGCTGCCGACGCCGTCGTCCAGTTGGCGGTGCAAACGGCTGGGACACCACCATCCACTGCGCTTGGCTATTTCCATGCAGGTTGGCGAAAAACAACGGCTGAACAGGTGGGGCGTCCGCATGTTGTCGCCAAATATCAGGGCGATGGCAAGTACATCGGTTGCCAGTTGGGCGTGCGCAGTCTGGATAAGTCGTTCTGGGTACTGGAAAGTGACGAAACGATTTTCGTGGATGGAGAACGGGATGCCTCGTGGAAGGGCACCGGGCTGGAGGACTATTTCAATGGTGGCTGGTACTATGGGAATGTCTTGGCATCTCCGTTCCATGGTATAGTCTTCAAGGCCTTGGCGCGTACCCAGCAGTATCGCCTGCACCCGTTTGATCCGGTTTCGTTTAAGACTCAACTTCAGGTTGAGTTTGAGCGGGGACCTGAGCGGACTTCAAATGCGGAATTCGAAAGCGTTTCGTATTGCTACCTCAAGCAACCGCAGGCGGCGGATGCTGATCTGCGCGATGCCGCCTATCGCAAGCCGGTGGACGATCCGTTGGCGATGTATACGGTGATGCTTGAAGTGCTGAACATGGAGCGCCTCGGCGATGTTGCAGGAGCGATCAATACCATTCGTCATTATCAAGCCGCTTATCCGACAAATCCCTTCAACTCGATTCTTGATCGGCGCATTTTGCATTATCAGCAGCCCCCTGCGATTGCTAAAGGTAAGGGTATTCTCGGTGCGTATGCCAATGCGGGATTCCGCGTCTATCTTGATGGTGTGCCCATGATGGTGGAAAACAATCCGCAAGGGGATCGTGTCAGTTTCCGTGAGGTTGAACTCCCAGCGGGCGAGCATGTATTGGCGGTGCAGTTTGTCAATCGACCCTATCCCGATTTTGTGCAGGTCATGCTGGAGTATCCGGGTGGTTTTGTCGGCACCGACAATACGTGGCGATACGCCTTCAATCCTGCCGGGATCGCCTGGTCGCGGATTGATTTTGATGATGACGCCTGGCCGATTCACGGGAATATATGGGTGAAGGGCCCACCCGAGGAACCGTACCTGTGGTGCGAGCCGAACGACCGACCCTGGACGCAGAGCCGGGCCTGGGGGCTTCGCGCCTCGGCGGACTGGCCACCGGAGCGTGGAACGATCGTTTTCCGGAAACGGTTTAAGGTGGAGTCGAACTGATGGCGGAACTCGGCATATCGGTTGTCATTCCCACGATCGGACGTCCGATCCTGGTCCGGACCCTACGCTCTATCCTGGCATGTCACGGGGCCGAGGCACTGGACATCATGGTGGTGGGCACGATTGGCGATGCCAAGGTGCTGGCCGACGTGAAGGCGATTTGCTCTGCGCATGGGAATGTGAGGCATTTCGATGTATCCTGGCCGGATGGCGATTCCAGCCGCAAGAAGAATCATGGGGCGGCGGAGAGTCGACACGATATCATTGCTTTCTTTGATGATGATGTGACCATTGCGCCAGACTGGCCGGAGCATGTCCGCCGGGCGTTTGAGGATTCGTCAGTCGGTTTGGTCAGTGGCCCCAGTCTGGTACCCGAGGATATCAATCTGGCGGGACGTCTGGCCGGGTTGACGCTGTGTTCACTGGCGGCAGGATATGCAGCCGACCGGTATCGCGTCGGCGCTGCTGCGCCGCGTGAAATCGGGTGGAATCGGGTGATCGGGTGTAATGCGGCCTACCGAAAGCAAGCGTTTGTGGCGATGGGTGGGTTTCCTCCCGAGTTTTATCCGGGCGAGGAGATGATCGCCGCATGGCGCACGCAGAAGCTGGGGTTCCGGTTGCTCTTTATTCCGGCGGCGTGGGTATTTCATTATCCGCGCCAGTCCGTCCGGCGGTTTTGGCGGCAGATCTGGAGTTATGGGGCGACGCGCATCCGGCTTTATCGAGCAGGCGTTGATTGGGAATGGTCAGCCCTAGTTCCCGGTGCGTGGGTGCTCAGCCTGCTGGTGCTGGGCGCGAGTGCGCCATTCTGGAATATCGCGGCATGGCTGCTGGCGCTGGATCTCGCTGCCTATGCATCGCTTATGGTGCTGGTGGGAGTGACAACGGCTTTGCAGACTCATCGCTGGCGGGATCTGTTGGTCATGTGGATGGTTCCCGTCATGCACCTGAGCTACGGACTGGGTTCGTGGCAGGAACTGATTCATCCCGATGCGGACTTCGGGAGCCCGCCTGTTGACCAGCCCGGAACGCGAAGTGCTGGGCACATTGGTTAAGCGTGACAACCTTGCCCGACGCCGAGCATACGCCGCCAGATGTAAACAATGCGGATTATTTTAAGACAGGAATAACTGGATAGACTGCGGGAGAGACGGGTTCGACCCCGTCCGCGTTTTTGGGAGGGACGGGTTCAACCCCGTCCGCATCATGCAAGCCACAGCCTATGCCACGCTGCCGGTACAGAGCCCGGCGGTCCCGGCCAACGATTCAATCCTGAACTGCGTAACCGCTATTTGGCGGCGGCGGCCCCAGCCGGATGCGTGACCAATGGACATTGCCAGAAACGTACCCGGAGCATCCTGCTCCGGATGGAAAAGCCAATAACAAAGCCCAAGAGAGAGAAAAAGGCAGGGCAACGGCGCCGTTTTTTGCAGCCGGGCGGAGTTCGACGGGCGCGGCTCGCCCAGAGGTCTTCGCCCTACCTTGGATGTCTCTCATAATCCTAATCGTAATCCTA
>DIZZ01000068.1 GCA_002428045.1 Verrucomicrobia bacterium UBA6015 | reverse complement strand
CCCCCCCTTAGTCCCACCCTTACTCGGATACCCTTAGTCGTTCCCACTTCGTCGATCTTCCCTTAGTCACCTCCCCGACAACCGCGTTTTTCCTAGGAAAACGTTGATCTTATAGACAAGCCGCTCAGCAATACCCCCCCAATAACGGATCCATTAACGGTGAAGACACCTCACCCCGTATAACCGAACAGGGGGGATAGACGGTGCCACGCGGCACACAATCTATCCCCCCTTGGCAAACTAATAGCACACTTAGCGCCTTGACGGCCAGGGCGGTAGCGCCTCGCTCCAGCCAAACAGGCGCGTGATGTATCCACCGGTGGACTGCAGGATGCTCCAGCGACCTTCGCCCTGCTCGTAGACGGCGATGTCGTCAAGCCCATCACCGTCGAAATCACCCGGCACGGGCTTCGCACCGCTGCCGAACGGCTGAATCCGCGTGGTCCGATCGGTCGATTGATGGATATACCAGGTACCCGTCCGCGGCCAGTACACAGCCAGGTCGGCAATCCCGTCGCCGTCATAATCCGCAGGCACCGGCAACGCCTCCGCAAACCCCCAGTCCTGTTCGACATAAGCGCTGTCACTGCTGCGCACAATGTGCCAGCGGCCCGTCCTCGGCCAGTACACCGCGATGTCGGTAATCCCGTCGCCGTCGTAATCCGCCGGGACCGGCACCGTCTCGCGCCAGCCGAAGCTGAGCTCGCGGAATTCCGTCCAGTCATGCCGGATGATGTACCACTTGCCGCTGGCCCGGTTATGCA
Source organism: Verrucomicrobia bacterium UBA6015 (assembly GCA_002428045.1). Taxonomy (GTDB): domain Bacteria; phylum Verrucomicrobiota; class Kiritimatiellia; order UBA8416; family UBA8416; genus UBA8416. The sequence continues at coordinate 5,010 of DIZZ01000068.1, read as the reverse complement.
CGGCAAAATCGGCGATTCCATCGCCATCGTAATCCCCCGGTACCGCCTCGGTCGCGAACCAGCCGAACTGGCGCTGGATCAGTTTCTTATCGTCGCTGCTGTGAATATACCACATTCCCTGCGCCTGGTGATAAACCGCTAGATCAACCACCCCGTCCCCATCGTAATCCGCAGGAACTGGCGTCACCGCAGACCAGCCCCAGTCGCGATCATTGATCTCGCCACTCATGCTGTACCAGTGATACCAGCGCCCGACAAACGGCCAGTACACGGTAAGGTCACTGCGTCCATCGCCGTCGAAGTCGGCGTAAGGCACACGGGCCGGGCGCACACGGAAGGTAATTTCCACCGCCGCCGCGGCCAACCAGTTGTCGTTTCCTCCCTGCGTGGCACGAAGCGTCACCAAGCCAGGGTTCTGGTAGGTCAATAGGATCGGACTGGTCGGTCCGATCGGCCCGACCACGACATCCACCCCGGAGACCACCGTCAGACTGACAGGCAGCCCGCTTGAGGCGGTTGCCGTGATCGGCGTCTCGTTGGTGACACTCTGCATATCCGGATTCGGGAAACTGATCGTCTGCGCTGCCTTACCAATGGTCAGTGAGACGACGATCGTCTGCGGCGAGTTCGTGGCATCGGCAGAGCTGATGACGTTCGTGGCATAGTACGTTCCCACATTAAGGCCGGTGATGCTCGCCGACACCGTCAGACTTGTTGCACCTCCCTGAGCCAGCGTACCGTCCTGAGGCGTCACCGTCAGCCAGCCATTCGAGCTGGCGCTATAGCTGATCGTGTTGGTCCAGCGAAGGCCGCTGAGGCCGCCATTGGTCAGCGTCAGCAATTGCGCTGCAGGGTCCGCGCCAGCATAGGTGGCGACAAAGTCAAGCGAGTTACTGGCGAGGCCGATATCGCCGCCCTGTTCTGTTCCAGCATACTGCAGCACGAGCTTGGGCGCTGTCTCCGCGCCGCTTTCGCGGGCTTCCGCACACCGGCCACCAGCACCGGTAAACTTGAACGCCATCGCATTGCCGTTCACCCATCCATTGGTCATTCTTTCGAGGATCAAGCCCTTCAGGTTCGGCGTCCGCTGGGCCGGTCCTGCTTCGCCAACGATGGTCCAGTCGGGAGCCCCCGTCCATTCGACAGCATTGGAGGAATACACGCGGCTGGAGACACTGAAGTTTGTCGCTGCATAGGTGGCCGGATTAGCAGCCGCCTCCGCCCGGATGGAAACATTGAAGGGACTGATGTTTTTTGCACCAATCTCATCGCAGGTGAACTGGATATAGGCGTTGACCAGTTCCACGCCTTCCGGAATCACCACGCTGGCGAAACGCACGCCGATAATCTGGTCACTATCGGGTTTGTCGTGCGTGATTTCCAGATCGGAGCTGCCCACATCGAGCTCACCGGTCTCGACGGATTCCTCCATGTCGTCGTCGTCGGCATCCACCCCGAAGTCGGCCTCGTCCACAGCCACCACAACCAGCTTCGGTGCCGTCGCCAAACCGCTGTCGGCGGCTTCGGCGCAGCGGCAACCTTCACCATCGAACATCAGGGCGATCGGCCCACCCTCGACCCACCCCTCGCGATCAATGATTTCCTGCACGATAACCGCCAGGTTTGGCGTACGCTGCGCCAGTCCGGCTTCGCCGATGATCGTCCAGTCGGGAGCCCCTGTCCATGCTACATTGTTGGTGGTCTGGGTCCGCGACGTGATGTTGGACGCGCTGGCGGCATAGGTGCTGGCGGCATCTGCCGCTTCCCCGTAGACCGTCACGTTGAAGGGGTTGACCGTCTTGGTCTCATCGCAGGTGAACTGGACGTAGGCGCTGAGGATCTTCTTTCCCTTGGGAATGTCGACGCTGGCGAAGCGCACACCAACCCTCTGCAGCTTGCTGCCGTCTTGAATCAGTTCCAGATCGGAACTGGTAATATCCATCGCACCATTCGCAAGATCCTCCTCGGCGTCGTCGTTGGCATCGCCCACGACAGCGATCACCACATTGGAAACATCGTCGTAGTTGGATTCGGCTGCGACCACGCTGATCGAGACAACCGCAGAGGTGGCGGACAGGCCGTGAGCATCCAACGCCACAGCAGTCAGATCGTAGGCACCGACGGTTGCATCAGCCCAGTTGTAGACAAAGGGAGAGAGGGTGTCGGCGTCCAGCAGATTTCCGTTGGCATAGAAACTGACAGAGGCCATGTCGCCATCATCGCTGACGCCCGCCTCGATGCTCACGGTGTAGCCTTCCGTGATTTCCGTTCCGTTGGTCGGACTGGTTATCGATATAACCGGGGACTGGTTGATCTGGACGTAGACCGGGTTCGAGTNNTCGAGTAGAACCAGAGATCGTCAAAGGGCTTGGTCGCGTCGTTGGCTCCCATCAACGAATCAGCTAGCGGGTTGCCCGCGCCATCGGTTTCGTTGGTGACCCCCATGCCGAGATTGCTACCGCGCAGGCGGAAGTAGGTCGATTGCCCCTGTGCATCAAACGTCATGCTCATCTGGCGTATACCGCCCCCAAGATCGGTCCAGGCGAGGCTGGTCAAACCATTGGTGTCGGTGATACCGCCGACTGCATCGAAGCGGGCGACAATACGGGCAGACGCATTGATTGCCGAGCTATAGGCTTCATCGTTGGTTGCGATCGGGCCACCGAAATCACCGGCAATCACATCGATATGATCGAGTGTCGGCGTATTGTGATCCTCAGGGCCAAAATTCTGTCCTTCGGGATCGTGCACCTGAATGCTCACGGTCACCTGGTCATCATTTACAAACACTGAGCTCCCCATGTCGGCACCAGCCGCCGTAAATTCGAGCGTGTCGATCAGATCGCCCTGTACCACCCAACTGTTACCTGAACGCAGGCTGTCGACAATCTGCTGAGTGGCTTCATCGCTATCGACCACGGCGGCATCATCCACATAACTATAGGTCTTCTGGTATTCGCCGGGCCAGTAGTCGCCACCGGTCGAATGGAAGTCGGAGCTCGCAAACAACCACCAGCGGCGGCCTTCCCCCAGCAGGGCATCCCAGATGCCACCCACCTGCGCCGCATAGGCTCCGGTTCCGCCATAGGTACCGCCTTGCCCCGTCGGCATTGGAGGAACTCCGGCTGAGGTACCATACCCACCGCGACCACTTGACTTCTGATGCCCGGGCATGCTTTCGAACCCGAAGGCGACATCCGGACCGGCATTATTGAAATCACGGAAATGCGCAATCGTGTAGGCATTTACACGCTCTGGATGCGCCGGGACAAACCAGCTTTCCTGCGGATAGTTAGCCTGCAACCAAGCGACGGCTGCAACCGCTTTGGCGTGGTCGTTGGTGACACTCTTCCCCGTCCAGATGCCACCGGGGCCGCCACTGGTGTCGGAGTCATTTCCATCGAAGCGATACTCAAACTCCGCCATCGGACTGAGATTGGTGCCTTCGGGATACTGATCGGTGATGATGGCAGTGGATACGTGTTCGTGTGCCGGGCAATTCAGTTCAAGCCCCTGGATAATCGTTTTGGTGGCATGAAGATCGCGCCCCGTCCTGACTTCTCCCCATGAGGTATCAGGCAACCCCGTCGGAATTGCGTATCCGCCGATATCCTTCCACCGGAAATCACTTTTCTGGATGCCGCCATGCTCGCTATTGGCCCACCAATCAAGTCCGTAAAGGGCACTATTCGAGAAGACGGTCTGCATCGGGAACGACCCATCCGTGTGCAGGGAGTGCTGATGGAAGTCACCGGCAATGTACCCCGGAGCAGGGATGTGTGTCACCGCCGCCGCAAATTCACTGTTATGGTTGATCACCGCCCAGACCGATTCGGCATTGGTGTCCACGCCATAAGCGCCAAGACCGTAGGCATCGTTCCATGCCCCCAGAACAAAGGTATTGCTTCCGCCGATATTGGCATCGACCGCGCGGATCCAGCGGCCATAGGAATTCTTCGTGCAGAGCGCAAACAGGCCCCCTTCAAGCTGTTCCGTGGTCAGGCCTGATGACTGGTACCCCATCGAGAGGACAAACGTATCTGTGGAGGCTTCGCCAACATCTGCCATGCCCATCAGGCGCAAGACATCGCTGTTTTCATCGGCACCGTCAGGCGTCCAGCCCGTCGTCACGTACTTGGTTGTTGCACGATCACTACCGTCAACACGGGTGCTTCCATTGGTGCCCGCGAGAATCGCGGCTGATGTACCCGAGAAACCGCCGCCCGACGCCACGCTGTCTACCACGTTGGTGTACGACTCACCTTGGGAAACGAGGAATTCCTTGCCGTTCAGATTGTAGCCGAAGGTTTCGCGCAGTGCGAAATGCAGTGCTGGCGTCGTGCTCGGCGAGTTGCCGGACGGAAAATATTCATCACTGGCATAGTATTCGACCGTCACCTGTGCACCATCGACCGTGAATATGTAGTAGCCGATACGATATAGATCCTGCGAGATCGAAAGTTCCCGGGGCGGATTGTTGACCGCCTCGTCATTCGAGGGTAGGGAAGGCGTATAGAACTTGGAACTGTCGGAAGCGCAGATAATCTGCCTCGTTTCAGACAGCCCATCCGGACTTTCGATCAGCGAGAACTGATGCACATGGTCGTGACCGCCCATTACATAGCCGACCTTGTTACTGTCCATCAATCCAATGAAGGCATTGCGGAGATCGGGGTTGTCGGCCGGATCGGAGCCCAGCAGCGAGTCAACATGGTTCTGTCCGATCAGGTTCTTGTGAGCGAACACAAAGGCATGCGAATCGTTGGTGCGACCAGTCAGCACCGTCTCGATCCAGGGAAGCTGGTCGGCGATGGCGTCATTGACCGACGGGGTCGTTCCACTCAGACGGGTAAACTGGTCAAGCATCACGAAGCGGTGGCCTTCATACTCGAAGGCATAACTCAATCCTGTCAAGTTGCCGTTGTCGTCCGGATTGGGACTGCTGAAGTTTATCGCCCCAAACGTATTGGTGATACCCTGCGTCTGAGGAAATTCGGCTACAAACTGAAT
>DIZZ01000214.1 GCA_002428045.1 Verrucomicrobia bacterium UBA6015 | reverse complement strand
ATCGGTTTTCTAGAAAATCATGTCACTTTTCTGACATACACCCATATTTTTTATGTCGTACAAAATGTCGTACAAAATCGCTTGCATTCGTACCTCGGATATGGGAGTATTCTGGACTCGTTAACAATATGGGGCAAGTGGATGCTTGTCTCGCTGCCTTTCGCGATTGCGCTGGTGACGGTGCGCTTCGGCCGTGGCGCTGCGGGAGGTTGATGTTGTTTTTGTTAGTGCAGAAGCATTACAGGAGGTGTTGCAGAAGATGGCAAGGAACAGTTCAAGAAAGGCAAAAGGCAAGATTGTGCGCCGACTAGGCGTCAATATCTTCGGGAATCCAAAGTACGAGAGACTGCTCGAAAAACGCCCCAATCCGCCTGGAATGCATGCACGTCGGCGCGGTCGCCTATCGGATTACGGGACGCAGCTCGTTGAGAAACAGAAACTACGCTTCCACTATGGTTTGGCGGAACGACAGTTTGCCACGGTGTTTGCCAAGGCGAAGAACATGGGCGGCATTACAGGTGACAATATGCTGATCCTGCTCGAACGGCGTCTCGATAACGTGGCGTACCGCATGGGCATGGCGGCCACCCGTGCGCAGTCCCGTCAGTTGGTTCGTCATGGTCATCTGGCCATCAATGGGCGCAAGGCGGCGACGCCGTCCCAGCTCGTGAAGGCTGGCGATAAGATCACCGTCAAGGAACGTAAGGCGAGCCAGACCATGGTTCATGATGCGCTCGAAGCGAATCATCGCGAGGTTCCGTCCTGGCTAATGGTGGATGCCAAGGCCAGCGCGGGAATGGTTCTGCGGTTGCCGGAACGCGCGGAGATCCCGACGATTGCCGATGAGCAGCTCATTGTCGAGTACTACTCGAAGTAAGCCTATTGGTTTTGTCTTTTATACCCCGCAGGGATTCCTGCGGGGTATTTTTTTTGATCCACACGCGCCAGATTCCGCATAGTGCTTTACAGATAAGCCCTGCCAGTTCATAGTATCGGGCATCAATGGAGGAATTATGAGAATGATTGCATATACACCCAGTCGAACAATGGGTTGGATTGGCGTTGGCGTGCTGTTTGGATTGCTAACGGGCTGCAGGCAACCGGTGGGCGTTCCCAAGGGACGGCTGGCGGAGGCTCAGGTTGCCATGCAACAGTCGGATTATGTAAAAGCAAGGGAGCTTTTACAGCAGGTTATCACCGACCAGCCGCAAAGCCTGACAGCGCACATTAACCTCGGCATGGCGCATTGGCGGCTCGGCGACCTGACCGCCGCCACCGCCGCATTCTACCGGGCGACGGAGATCGCACCGGAGCATCCGCTTGCCTGGCGGATGCTGGGGCAGCTCTTGATCGCTGACGCCAACTACGACGGCGCAACCGAAGTACTGGCCAATATCAAGCAACAGGACGAAGTGGTGCTAACGCTCCGCGCCATCGCCCTGCAGAACGCCGAGAATCCAGCGCTGGCCTTCCAGTTAATTGAAAAGGCCCTGGCCATCAATCCGGGGTATGCGCCAGCGCAACACACCAAAACACTCCTGCAGCAAAAAAAGACCCAGGAAAACATCGATCAACCGATCATCACTCCGCCACCGCAGGATTCGCAAATCCTGATTGAACAGCCCGCACCGATAGGTCAGGAACAATCCGCCACAACGGCCTCACAAACCGCCACCACGCCACCACCGGATGTTGCCAAACAAGCCCCCCCAGCCTCCGCGCCGAAGGCTTCCGTACAGGCGATGATTCGAAAAGCCAACAGCGAGATCGAATCCGGCGATCACGACCGGGCACTGCTGACACTTAAGAATGCCGTGCAAACCTATCCCGACAACGCAGACGCCGTCTGGTCGCTGGCCGTTTTTTACGATCGCCATGCCGGGATCAAGGAGCGAGCCGACGGGCTCTACAAAACCTTCGTCGACATGTTCCCGGATGACCCGAGGGCCGTCGCGCGAAAGCGGCAAGCGGCGGCAGAAGCCGCTGCATCCAAGCCAAAACCGAAACCGCCGGAAGCAAACTTTTTCAACGACGGCCTTGACCATTACAAACACAAGCGATGGGATGAAGCGATTGTCGCCTACCGCAAGGCGCTGTCGCAAGACCCCAAATCCGCCAGTTGCGCCTATAATCTCGGCCTGTCATACAAGGCCAAGGAGGATCTGAATGCAGCGGCGGAATCGTTCCGGCACGCCCTCAACATTGATCCGGAAATGGTAAAGGCGCTCTACATGCTGGGGCTGACCGAGAATCAGCGGAAACGCAATGCCGATGCCCTCGCGCATTTGAACAAACTCATCCGGATCGAGCCGGATTTCGCCAAGGCACACCTGTTGCTGGGTAATATCTACCAGTCCGAGAACCGGGCCGACATGGCCATTGTTCATTTTGAACGGTTTCTGCTGCTGACACCCGATGACATTGCCGCACCGCAGGTCCGAAAATGGCTTACGCAACCCCGGAGGTAATTGACATGGACGTATTCGCGGAACTTTCGATCGTGGACATGGTCGCGTTTGCCGTGATTGGCATCGGCGGGGTTCAAGGCTATTTTCGAGGATTATCCGGTGAACTGGCGAGACTGGCCGGTACCGTCATCGCGTTCGTTGCCGGCATGCTGCTGCATGAGCCGGCAGGACTATGGATCAGTACCCATACCCGCTTGGAGGAACGGCCCGCCCAGGCGATGGCGTTCATCATTACCGTGCTTCTAGCCATCGGGATCATGATCCTGGTCCGGATGCTGTTGAAGAAAATCATCACTCTGGTGTTCACCCCTGGCTTTGACAAGACCACCGGGGTCATGGCTGGATTGCTTCGTATGATCCTGTTCGTATGCCTATTCTTTATCGCCATGAACCTGCTCCCTGCCGAAAGCCTTAACCAACTTTTCGGCGAAACGTCCAGTTTCGGACGTTTCGTCATCCGCTACGTCCCCACGGTCGAGGAAGCCCTCCAACACGAAGGAATATCCATTCCTGGAAAGGAATCATCCCGCGATGAATAACACGATGCTACCCGATCTTCAGTCCAGCTTGATTTGTGATGACGTGCGCCAGGAGCGCAACGGAAAGTTCATACTGATCGGACTGTTCGATGCGATTGCCGTTCCCCAGTATCCCTCGGTTTTTCAACGCCTGTGCATCGTCAACCGCTGGTGCTGTGGCGTGGGGCAGTTCCTGCAGCAAAGCCGATTGTTGAAGCCGGACGGCCTGTCAGTCCTGTCGGAAGGCAAACCGGTGACCGTTAAGCTGAACGACAGCAACGCCTCGGCAACCTGTGTGGAGATCTTCCTGAACGTGAAGCTCGATGCCCCGGGGATCTATTGGACCGAGATCCTGCTGGACGGTAAGCTCAAGATACGCTATCCCCTGCAGGCGGCGTTGATCAAGCCCCAGCAGCAGCCTCCCGCTCCTCAAGCATAGCCCGCTCGATCATAATCACATCCTGGCCAGTGCTCCATTGTTTCAGGGCGTTCAGATCCATCGTGATCTGGGCACGGCGAGCGGCAGCCTGTGCCTTCTTGTCAGCCGCAGGCAATTCCAGCTTCTTCTTTTCCATCAGCAGATAGCGCCTCCAGAAGCCGAGGATAACATCCTTTGCGGCATCCTGATAGGTATAGTCGCCTCCCTTGATCTTTCCCGGCTGCTGTTGCAGCACGGACCACAGGACCTGCACCGGATCCTCGCGCCCCTCCATCAATGCGGCCAATCCACCAGGCTGTCGGGCACCGGCGAGCGCCACCTCCACCAACTCGCGGCACGTCGGATCCTGCACCATCTGCAAAGGGAGACTCTCCTCCACCAACAGCGCAATGTGCCGATCCATTTCCCCCTGCACCAGCACTTCGCAAAGGGAGCGATCGTCTGGAGAAATCATGGCGGGACGGAGCGGGAATGGTGGCTTTGACGTTGCTCGACGAGGAGGAGGACTGCTAGGTTCGATCGGGACGCCGCCCCCCTCCGACTGACGCAGGATATCCATGACATCCTCCGGCAAGACCTCCTCGTAGGCAACATCATCGCTGACTGGGTCGGCCACTGGGAGAAGCGCATCATCAGGAGCCCCGTCAGCATGCTCCGCAACCCTGCTGACAGGGCGATCCTCCTCGCTCCGGCGGTAGCGGTCGGTTTGCGCTTTGCGGGCCGCCTCCAGCGTAGACAGATCCGTCTCCAGCGCCCGTTGAGGCACATCCAGCAACCGGGCGGCCTCCTGCAGCATGCGCTCACGCAAGACGGCATTCGAACAACAAATGATCGACTCCAGCACGGCGTTGGCAAGCCTAGCCGTTGCCGCAATACCCCGTGCATCGGATTCGCCACGTGTCAATACCCTGAGTTGATACGCAACCAGCGAATCGGCCTGCTGCAAGCGCTCGCGAAACGCATCCGCCCCCTGCGACTGCAGGAAGGAATCCGGATCCTCGCCAGCAGGCAGCTCGGCCACCCGGACCAGCACACCAGACCTCATTAAAAGATGGGCGGTTTTCACCGTTGCCGCCTGTCCCGCCGAATCGCCGTCGAAAATCAATACCACGCTATCCGCATAATTCTTAAGAAGCTGAACATGTGACTCGGTAAAAGCGGTCCCCTGCGCCGCCACGGCCGTCGGGAATCCGCTAAGGTGGCAGCGGATCACATCAATCTGTCCCTCACATACCAAGGCCTCCCTCGACGGGGCGTTGACAATGTGCCGACGAGCCTTATCCAATCCGTACAAGACCCTCCCTTTACTGAAGATCGGGCTTTCGGGACTGTTCACATACTTGGGCCGTTTGGAATCCTTGACCAATAGCCGGGCGCTGAAAGCCACGATCCGCCCCTGCGCATCGTGGATGGGAAACATTAGGCGATCGCGGAACCGGTCGTAGAACTCCCCACGCCGGTTCGGGGCATCGGAGCGCAGCACCAGTCCTGCCATTTCAAGGATATCGGGAGAATACCCATGCTTGGCCCCCCAGGTGATCGAATTCTGCCCTCCCAGCGGCGCATATCCGACCTGGAACGTCTCGGACGCCTCATCGCCAATCCCCCGCTGGGCGATGTAGTCCCGTGCCGCCTGCGCCCCTGCATACTGCTCAAGGCAGCGGCGGTAGAACTGGGCGATGCCATGATGAATGGCATATAACGCCTTGCGTTGCCCGGCTTCGCCTCCGTCCGACTGGACTTCGATCTCGACCCCCGCCCGTTCCGCCAACACTCGGGCGGCCGTGATGAAATCCATGCCCTGATGCTTCATCAGGAAAGTGATCACATCCCCGCCTTCACCACATCCGAAGCACTTGAAAATCTGCAGGTTCGGGTTGACATTGAACGATGGCGTCCGTTCCTTATGGAATGGACAGCACGCCTTGTACGTTGCCCCGGTTCGCTTGAGCGGCACATACGAGCCGATCAATTCCACAATATCATTGCGGAACCGGATCTCATCAAGGATTCGTTCGGGAATAAAACCACTCATGGCACCATCATCATGTCAGAAGATCCGATCTGCAACGAGTTTCTGCAAGGTTGACGCGCAGACGGCCGTGTCGGTTGCTGTGGTATCCATGACAACAACGCCGGCAATTGCAGCGCCCCCATCCAACGAGACGACGAGCAGCCGGTTCGGCATGAACCGCTGACTCAAACTCGCGGAAACGCCACCGTGAAAACCGCAAATCACCACATGCCCCAAATCGGTCAGCAATCGCGCAAGATGCATGTGCCGACGGTCGGCTTCCTGTATATCCGGGACATTGTCGCGCAGGTCGGCATTCAGTCCGCTGCGGGTATTCTCATCGGTCAGGCGCACCACCTGTACCCCGCTATCGAACAATTGTTTCTCTAGAATCGAGGCAATCGCATGACAGGTCACGGGCTCACCACCATATAGCCAGACGCACAGCGGCTGATGACGTTGCCTCACGACGCGGTCGGTGAGCGCCACGAAGCCGGGCGTCCACTGGATGTCTGCCGCCGACGGCAGCGCTTGCAGACTCTGCGCTCGCGCGTCACGTTTGAGCTCATTGATGGTACTGCGCGAACTGTGGCGGATCATCCCCGCCCCCACCGTGCGGTAATCATTCGGATCAATCAGCACAAACCCTCCGGTCGCCCGGTTGCGATCATAGGGGTCGAAGAAGATCGGACGGGCTGCCGTTATTTTCAGGCGTCCGATCTCATTCAGTTTGAGGCTTTCCGCCGGAGAGCGATGCAGCGTGTTCACATCGAGCCGGTAAACAATCTCATCGACCACCGCCTGGGTTGTCTGTGTAGTATGCCTCAGGATATATTTCACACTGGGTAGCAACTCATGACGTTCGTCCATCCAGCAAATCGTGGCTTCAAATTCGTTCTCCACCTCTGGGATATTGTGCCGCCGTACGATCATGTCACCACGGCTGATGTCGATCTCATGATCCAGCGAGAGAATCACCGACTGCCCCTCTTCCGCCTGCGGCAAGGTGTCCTTGTAAAAGGTGATGCTTTTGATTGTCGATCGCTGCATCCCGGGCAAAGCGATCACCTCATCCCCCACCCTTACCGTCCCCGAGGCAACCTGCCCCGAAAACCCCCTGAAATCCTGGTGAGGACGAACAACGTATTGCACCGGGAAACGGAAATCGACCAGATTCCGGTCGGCGCTGATCGTGACATCCTCAAGGAACTGCAGCAGCGGCGGTCCCTGATACCAAGACGTCTTCTCGCTGCGATTAACCACATTATCCCCCAGCAAGGCGGAAACTGGGATAAAGGTGATATCATGGATGTTCAGTTTCTTGGCAAAGTCACGGTAGGTCGCGGCGATCTCGTCAAACCGTGCCTTGGAATAATCCACCAGATCCATCTTATTGATGCAGACAACCACATGGGGGATCGCCAGCAGGCTGGCGATGATGCCATGCCGACGACTCTGCGTCAGTACACCGTGGCGGGCATCGATCAGGATAATCGCCAGATCAGCCAGCGACGCCCCCGTGACCATATTACGGGTATACTGCTCATGACCAGGGGTATCGGCAATAATGAACTTCCGTTTCGCCGTGGAGAAATAGCGATAGGCCACATCGATCGTAATGCCCTGCTCGCGCTCGGCCCGCAGCCCGTCGGTCAGGAGCGCGAGATTGACATTCTCCTCGCCTCGCAAACGACTGACCATTTCAAGCTGCTCCAGTTGATCCTGGAAAATCTGCTTGCTGTCGAACAGCATACGACCGATCAATGTGCTCTTGCCGTCATCGACGCTGCCCGCCGTCGTAAAGCGCAGCAGGTCACGTTCATGAACCAGCGTTGTCATCGGTACATCTTCAGAAGTACTCATTTTAGAAATATCCTCTTTTCTTGCGGTCTTCCATCGCCGCTTCACTGCGCCGATCATCCGTCCGCCCGCCACGTTCGGTCACGCGGGTGGCGGCAATCTCATTGACAATATCATCCAACGTCTCGGCCCGGCTCTCCGTAGCACCGGTACAGGTCATATCACCGATGGTGCGGAACCGCACCTGCGCCCGTTCAGCCGTTTCTCCGGCCAGCAACCGGTTATGCTCACCTAGCGCAAGAATCGAGCCGTCCCGCCGAACGATGTCGCGCTGATGCGTGAAATAAAGACTGGGAAGGGCGATCTGCTCACGCTGAATATATTGCCAGACATCCAGCTCCGTCCAATTGCTGATCGGGAAGACACGCATGTGTTCACCCGGTCGTTTCAGGCCGTTGTATAGATTCCAGAGCTCCGGTCGCTGATTCTTTGGATCCCACTGCCCAAACCGATCACGAAAACTGAAAAAGCGTTCCTTGGCCCGTGCCTTCTCTTCATCACGACGGGCACCGCCCAAGGCGCAGTCGAACTTGAACTCGGTCAGCGCATCCAGTAACGTGACCGTCTGTGCCCCGTTCCTGCTCGGGTTGATGCCCACTTCTTCTGCCACCCGCCCCTGCCGAATGGATTCGGCGACGTAACGTACAATCAACCGTGCATCGACCTGCTTCATCCATGCATCACGATAAGTCAGCGTCTCCGCGAAATTATGCCCTGTGTCGATATGCATCATCGGGAACGGGATCTTGCCCGGATAAAAGGCTTTCACTGCCAGATAGCTCATGACAATCGAATCCTTGCCCCCGGAAAACAGCATGACCGGCCGCTCGAATTGCGCCGCCACCTCCCGGATAACGTAGATTGCCTCGGCTTCCAATATGTCCAACGTATTGCGCTTAGTATCGCTCATTTACTCCGACCTCCGTATACATAACAAAATCGGTCAACTTACTCATATATATTCGATTCGTATCTATAACTGAACGGTTCACACATAGCTAGTCTTTTCTTATTTAAAGACCCAGCATTCGCAAAGTACCGTACCCTCATAAGGCAAATGGCAGACGCCGTCAAGCACGGGAACGATCCGCGCTGCAGGGGTTTCGTCTGATATCACCTCCAACCGGAAGGATCCATCGGGATCGGGGGTAACGACCACATCGTGAAACCCCAGCCAAGCCCCGGTCAACGGATACTGCACCTTGTAGAAGGCTTCCTTGGCGCAGAACATGACCGTAGCAAGCCTATCCTGGCACGACGAATCAGCATGCGATAGCATCGCAACTTCCGATTCCGTAAAGACTTGCGACCATAGACTCTGACGGACTCGTCCGCACCGTTCCATATCGATCCCGACCGACCTAACCTCGGGTGACCGTGCCATGGCACAGGCACAATGGGCGTCCGTGTGGGTGATGGATCCGACAAACCCCTCCGGCCAGACGGGCATGCGCCCCCCCCCCGCCGCCGCAGGCAGGACCACATCGCCTGCCACCCCAAGACGCCGCAACGCCTCACGCGCCAGCGTACGCCCAGCACAGAACTCACGTTGACGCTTGGCCACGGCATGGGCGACACTGAGCGCCTCGCCGGGGGGTAGCGGCGCCTGCAAATCGTCGATGCCCCCCGAGAGTAAAAGCCCATGCTCAGCGGGAAACTCTATAATATCCTGCACGCGCATCGGATTGATAACTTGTTTTTGCATGGATGCGGATTGTAGATGGATCCGACCTGAAGATCAAAATAAATCCAGATTGAATAAAAAAACACGCGGACGGGTTCCCGTCCGCGTGCTACTTCCACCTAAACGCCATACCGATTATGCATCAGGTGCGGGCTTTTCAGGATTCTGTGGGGCCTCTTCCCCTTCCTCACACCCTTTGCGGTGATGCTTCTTCTGCTTACCTTCCTCACCGCCACGCATGCCGGGCCGATCCTTACGCCTCTCTTTCACCGCCTCGCGGACATCCTCCTTCGTCAGCCCCTCCTTGGCAGCCAGCGCATCAAGCTTGGCCAGCATCTCCGTGTAATGCGCCTCTCCCATCGCCTTGCGTTTCTCCATCCCGGCAATCATATTCTTTAGAATTTCCTCACGTTTTTCAACCGGCACATTGTTCTTCTCAAAGCGCTCTCCTGCTTCGCTCAACCGCTTCTCAACCATCGCTTCATGCATCGCCGCCCGTTCGCCATGCTGGGCAACCTCATAATCACGCCATATTGCCAGCGCCCTATATGGATCCTCCTCTTTCGCCATGGTCTCCATCGCCTGGCGACGTGCCTGCTGGTGCTTCTCCATGCGCTGCTTCATCTGCTCTCTTTCCTGCTCGCGCTCGGCGGAACAGCCTTCTTTGCCCCGTTTGCCATCCTTGTCGACCTTATCGCATGCCTCTGCGCGCTGCTGCTTGCGCTCCGCCTTGCCTTCTTCCTGCCCCTCGGCAAACGACACCATCGCATGCCCCGCCAATAACCCGATTGCCAATACCCCCGTTCCACCGATTCTCAATCCTGCCTTCATCACAACCTCCATACGTTAGGATTACCGTCATCCGCACCTTATCGCCACACCCCCTGTGCAGCGTCGTTACCCATAGAACGTAAGCATGATCCGATTATTGTAACGCCACAAAAAAATCAGTCGTCGATAAACTCGATGAGATCGGCATCTACATCCAGCGCGACCGATTGCGCGATCATCTCCACATTCAGGCGGACCTTCGACTTACCCTTGCGCAATCCCAACACACCCTCGATACCCATGAATACGCCGCCCTTGATCCGTACACGCCGTCCCGGACGAAAGGCAACCGGTCCCTCCAGCCGGGGATCAGCCAACAGAGCCAACCGTATCTGCTCGAGCTGGTCGCGTAACACGGATTCATTCTCTGGCTGCATCCAGCGGATAATCTGATTTGTCCGATGAAGGTGAATCCGCTGCTCTGGATCATCATCAACAAAGACATACCCCTTGAACAACGGGAGCTGAACCGTCACCTTGCGCCGCTGGTAAATTTTCGTCTCCTGACGCAGGGGCAGATAATGCGCCACCCCGTGCGTCCGGCAGACTTGCGCCACTTTTTTCTCGCAACACGACCTAACATATAGAACACACCAACTCATAACCTTCAGATTCTCGGGTTTAGACACAAAACATCAATCAAAATCCGTTGAATATATTTGATAAACTGACTCAGGGTGGTAAAATGTTAAAAATTAAATGACGAGCAAAGAGAAGGAGCCTTCCATGCGCAGCGTTGCATCAATGGTTATCACCGTGGCTACCCTAGTGGCAACAATCGCGGAGCTAGCCGCCAGTTCGAACGACTCCGTAACCGCTTTCAGCGAATTCCAGAAACGCGACCGTGAGGCATTTGAACGTTTCCGCACCGGGACATCAACTGAAGACAGGAAGACCGGCAGGAATCCCCCCCCCATGCGCAGCATCTCCCCGGAACGGTTGAGGGCAGAGGAGATCTACAACAAATACCGTATGCGACGGGATAGGCTCGAGAATCCCGATCCTGAAAAAGGGCTCAACGCGAAGATTGCCGTATTACGAGCCAAGCTTTTCCGGACCAACAGGCCTTGGGCAGACTCGGTCTTATGGGGGGATCAGGAATGGAAGATCGATTGGCCGCTGCTGCAGGATCTCGAGGCCCGTGCGGTCCCCATCCGGGAAGAGCTACAGAAACTGGAAGCGGCCTGGCGTGACGAGGGGTTTGCCGCGCGGATCGGACGCGATTTGAACGATGGCTACGGACGCACGATCTGGTACGTCTATCTGGACAAGGAAGACCATAGCGTATTCCCCTCTCCCATCCGATCCAATCTTGTGGATTATGTAACCTTCGAGATTAACAGCGTATGGCCTACGAATATCCCGCCCGCGACAGCAACGCCGTCGTCATCGACATCCTCGGAGACCGAGCAGGTCATCCATGACGCCCCACCCCCACCCGCAGTTCCTGCCCCCGAAACGCCTGAGATTGATGAGGAGATTCAAACAGAGAACATCGGCTTCGTCAAGCCGTGGGATCAGATGACACCAGAGGAACGGCGGCGGGCATTGATGGAGAACCGGCCCGAGGCGTGGTCCGGTTTCTGCCGCGATGTATTCGGCACCGACACCAACGGGCAAGCCCTGGTAACGTCAATCGTGGCCTGCTCGAATGTCACGGACGGGGCAACCAACATCGCCATCGCCAACCTGCCGCCCCCCACGCCAATGACGACCGGCAAAGCGTGGGATGCAATGACCGCTGAAGAGCGCCACAAAGCCCTCAGGGCGAACGAGCCCCTAGCTTGGGATGGACTACGCGATGCCCTGATCAGCGGCGATGCCGAACGGATCAAGCAGGTGATCGAGGCCTTGACGCCCAAACCGCAGATCAATGATGCCGCCCGTGCCGTCGCCTATTGGCACGGCTACCAGACGGCACAGATGGAGTCAGCCACAAGTCCAGGAAACAGCAATCTTGATGTCATTGCCGCCGCCTACGTCCACCCCGAACTCATGGCGCTCGTACGACAAGGGTATGCCGACGCACAGGCGGGACGACCGCCGCAATACGCCCTTCCAACACCCCCTGATGCGTATCAATTCTAGCACGAAGGATGAACTGGGACAAAAAGGGAACCGCCGTGCAGCGCCAAAACGAGACAAACAGCGAAGCCCGCATCATGAACGCATCGGCACGCAGCCTACGGGATCACCTCTCGCTTGTGATCTGCTTGCTGGCTTTTTTCTACGGTATGACCTACGGCATGCTTGCGCTCAGGAATGCACAGGCCACACTGGCGACAGCAGATTTTGCAACCGGCTTCATTTTTGCCGGATTCGCGTTATGGATCTTGAAAAGACCTGGCATGCCGTTGCAGCGCTACGGCCTGATATTCACCGCCATGGCCTTCTTCTACTTCCTGTTCCTTAGCGAAGCATCCAGGACCAGCGGCTACATCTGGAGCATCCTGATTCCTACGGCCTCGATGCTTTACCTTGGCGCAAAAGTTGGCGCCATCACCTCCGTCACCTATCTGGCCCTGCTCCTCGGCGCCTACGCGTGGCCTGCCTACTACCCTTCATCGGCACAAATACCTGTGGCGTTATTCGGACGTTTTGTCGGGGCCTATATCATGAGCGGGGCCATTGCATTTGTCTATGAGCGTAGCCGACTACGTGCTGAAGCCGTGATCCGCAAGGAGGTTCAGGAAAAGGACAGGCTGTTTGCCCGTCTCTCGGAGATCCAATCGGCCGCCGAGAATAGTAATGATATCATCGTCGTCAAGGACTTGGACCTGAAGGTCAAAGCCACGAACGCGGCATTTGCAAGAATCACCGGACACCAGGCCCCCGAAGCGATGATTGGGAAGACCGACGCGGAGATCTTCGGGGTATCGCCCGATACCGAGCCGATCCAAACCTACATGGACGATGAGCGCCGCGCTCAGACGCTTAAGCGGGGGGAATTCATCCTGCGGGAAGAGGCAGTACCAGCTGTGGATGGATCGGTGCGTTATGTGCTGACCAAGAAATATCCGATCTTCAATCATCAGGACGAATTAATCGGCACGGGGAATATCTCTACCGACATCACAGAGCGCAAGCGCAGCGAGGAAAAACTGCTGGCGATGAACGAGCGGCTCAAAGCGACCACGGTACGCGCCAACACCATGGCGGCGGAAGCACGTTCTGCCAATATGGCCAAGAGTGAATTCATGGCGAGTATGAGCCATGAAATTCGCACCCCTCTCAATGGCGTTGTCGGCATCACCGAACTGCTGCTTAATACACCGCTTTCGGAGAACCAGCGCCACTACATCGAACTAATCCACAGCAGCGGCTCCACATTGCGGACGCTGATCAATGACATCCTGGATTTCGCCAGTATCGAAGCACGCAAATTCCAGTTTGACGCGATTGACTTCGACCTCCGCCACCTTATGACTGAGCTGGCGATAACGATGCAACGCAAGACCAAGGCAAAGGGGCTAGAACTGGCCACGGTGATCGCCCTTGGCACCCCCACTGCCTTGCATGGGGATCCGGCTCGCCTACAGCAAGTTCTGCATAACCTCGTCGAGAATGCCATCAGATACACGGAAAAGGGCAACATTGAGATAACCGTCGACCTGACGGTTCGGACGGACAATGTCTCTGCTGACACCGACAACGCAACGCATGAACCAGCAAAGCAGCCCTCCGAAGGAAAGGTCACCCTGCGTTTTACGGTCAAGGATACTGGCATCGGGATCACCGCCAGCAAGCATGACCAGATATTCCAGCGTTATACCCGGATGGATGGATCCTATACGCGCATAAACAGCGGTAGCGGATTGGGACTGGCGCTTTCAAAACAACTGGTCGCGATGATGAACGGCCAGATGGGTAGCGAGAACTCGGACACCAACGGGGCGGTGTTCTGGTTCACTATCGAGATGGACGCCGCACGCCAAGCGATTGTACCTCCAACCACACTGCTGCCGATCGAATCGACGCCTCATAAAAATAACGAAATACGAGTCCTGGTGGTTGAGGATAACCAGACAAACCAGGTGGTAGCCCACGGCATTCTTGAACAACTGGGGATTGCGTCCGACATTGCTGAGAACGGAATGGAAGCGATTGATGCGGTCAACGCACGATCCTACGACCTGATACTAATGGATATTCAGATGCCAATAATGAACGGAATCGAGGCCACACGCACCATTCGAGAAGGGCCATCGACATCGCGCAAGACGCCCATCGTCGCAATGACGGCCTATGCCATGCAGGGGGACCGGGAAACCTGCCTCCACGCAGGCATGAATGATTACATGACCAAGCCGATCTCCTCCGAGGGGGTCGCCGCGATGATTCAAAAGTGGGTCCATCAGCCGACCGCCGCATGCCACATCAGCCCCGACCTACCCATTCCGAAAGCGACATCTGCCAACCCACTGGAGGTTTGGAATCGTAGCGGTCTACTGACCCGACTTAGGGGATCGGAAGTTCTGGCCCGCAAGATCGAACTAAGTTTCCTGGGCGAAATGCCCAGGCAGATGGACACGCTCCGCTCATTTTTACAGGATGGATGCATCGACGACGCAGCGCGCCAGGCACATACCATTAAGGGGGCATCCTCGAATATCGGGGGAGAAATCATGCGCAATGCGGCGTTTGCGATTGAAGAGGCGGGCAAGGCAGGCGATCTGGCAACCATGCAAAAACGACTACCGGACCTTGAGGCGGCATTCGCGCAGCTTTTCAGCGCCATGAAGACAACGCAGAACTAACATGAAACGCCACCGACTACACCTTTTATTCCTGCAATTGCCTAGACTCGACCCTGAGGTATCCGACGCGGGGGAGAACGTCATGCTGGCCGCCGCCTGCCTGACCTACGCCCTGCGGCGGACACCGGAAGCCAACCACTGGCGGATTGTGGATGCTACCGTGGCACAGGATAGCTTGGCCGATACGCCCCTGCTGGCGACGTTGGCCTATCTTCAACCGGATTGCATCGCCGCCACCTGCTATTTATGGAACGTGGAGCGGACTCTGCGATTACTGACTCATCTCAAGCGCCTCTGCCCCTCCCTGCGCGTCGTGCTAGGCGGCCCCGAGGCCGCCCGCGAACACCCGTTGATCTTCCGCGCCGACTCCCCATGCGACGGGATTGCCATCGGTGAAGGTGAAACGGTATTCCCCGCCATGCTGAAGGCCCTGCGCACCGGTGAACCCGCCGATATCAACACCGTGGCCACCCGCCTGGCGACAACGGACCGAAGCCAACCACCACGCTGGCAATGGGGAACCCAGCCGCGAACGCTGCCCGCATTGATCGACATCCTGCCACCACCGGAAGCCCCCGTCAACCGCCCGGATGCACAGGGCATGGCCTACCTTGAAACCAACCGGGGATGCCCCCTACGCTGTGCCTTCTGCTGCTATAATCTCCGCCGGGCTGGCAGCACATCGCTACCTCCCGAAAACATCTTGCGACGACTCCGAATCCTCAAACGACGGGGAGCCCGCGAAATCCGACTGGTGGATCCAACCTTCAATGCCCACCCGCAATTCGATGCCGTCGTCGACATCCTGGCACAGTCCAATCGCGACCGAAGAATTTCCTTTTTTGTCGAGATTCGAGCCGATACCCTGACCGTTCAGCAGGCCCGCAAGCTGGCGCAGGCTGGGGTATCCGAGGCGGAAGTCGGCATCCAGAGCACCGATCCTGTCGTGCTACGTACCCTGCAACGCGGTACGAATACCGACCGGGTGTTGCGAGGCATCGGCTACCTTCGGCAGCATGGCATCCGACCCACAATCGATTTCATGTACGGATTACCGCACCAGGATCGCCACGATATCGAGCGCTCCCTGCATTGGCTGGAGCAGTTTCCTGAAGCCCATCCGCAATTTCTCCCGCTTCTGTTGCTGCCGGGCACCGAGCTGCGCGACCGGGCGGCCACCCTGAAACTGAAAGCGCAGGCCCTGCCGCCCTACCGCGTCTTGTCAACCGACATGATGACGTCCCGTGACCTGCGGATGATCGAGACCGAGGCGGCCGAACGCCTAGGTGCGTTCGATGCCCCGACCGAGATTTTTGCCGGTCGAAAGCTCCCGGATTTATTTACCGCCCAAATACGTTGTGCCGAGCCGTTTGAGATGACAGAAATACCAACGGCGGCAGTCAACCGGCAGACGTTGTTCCTGCGCGGGCATGACCTATTCCAGCAGCGGGCGAAAATTTCCGCAATCCTGTACCAGGCCATCAAATCAGAGCCCGATATCCTGTGGCAGTTCGTGCTCGAACCGTTTCAGGAGGAGCCTCTGGATCTGCTGGATGAACTACTGGCGGTCCTGCGTCGCCAGCCCTCGCACTGGCTTGACCGCCTGCTTGCTCCGCCCGGCCAACGCATACTGGCCGCGCGCCGTCTCTTCGTCCGCCCTGTGCGAGGTGCCCGCGTGTCCTCCGACTGGCTGGCCGCCTGCGACGACGTGATGGCGGCCTGCTCACATTGAGCGGCCACCGCCCCGTCCGTTATAGATCAGTCCTCCACAGGCTGCATAATCACGCAACACAGCAGCAGCTTCATCACGGCACACATCCCGCTTCACCGCGATGCCCCTTGCCTCCAGCGCCGCCACCCAGTTCTCGGGTTTATCCCCCTCATCCATGCCGATGGCTTCGGCATCCTCGCCGCGCGCGCAGCACACCAAACGCCAGACCCCTGACCAAGACACCGCCCCGAGGCACATGGCACAGGGCTCGGTACTACTGACCAGTTCAAGCATCGGGAATCCTGCAGAACCCAGATCGTGCGATCCCATCACCTGCTGGGCCAGCGACAGCGCCACAATCTCCGCATGCGCCGATGAGCACGCGCAGGGCACCACGCGATTCAGCCCCGGGGCCACCAGCATTCCTCGCTCAATATCAAATACCGCCGCCGCAAACGGTCCGCCGGTTTGGCGTTGCACATTCTCCCGCGACAGCGCCACCACGAAGGATGCCCGTTGCAGCGCTGTTGCAAAACCGCCCAGCCAGTGCGCACAAAACGCCTCGACCCAGATGGGAAGCGCCAGCTCCAAGGTTGGAAATTGCATCATTCTCCCCTTATCGTCCACTCCAGGCCCCGACCTTGCGTCGTTTGGCATCGCGTTCAATCGTTTGCAGATGTTTTATATGATCACGACTTGCGGTACCGTCGGGCAAGACCGACCGATACCCGTAAATGCGAACCAGGCCTTGTGCCACAAGCTGTTCACACAGGAACACGTCATCCACGCTGACCATGGCATAGTAACGCGGGGTACGGCTCGACCCGCGGGCATCAATGAACTTGGTATAGACCGTGAAGGGCCTACGTAGCAATCCAGCCACCGTTTCCGTCGCCACGGCGGCGTAGCGCAGGGCCACATTCGTCGTCGTGCCGAACGCCTCAGCCTGATCCTTTACACGGTCAGGAAAGCGCAGATCGGTTTCCGGCGCATCAACGAAATAGAGTCTGATAAAATAGGTCTTCCGGCCATGGCGGATATGGAAACTATCCCCATCATTAGACGGATTCTCGACAAGAACACAATCCTTGAGCGTCCGCCACTTTGCGTCGGCCGCCTCGGTCTTCGGCACCGACCAGAGCAAGAGCCCCAGCATCAAAACGCCTGTTAAACACTTCAAGGTCATCGACTCTCCACGAGGGTTGCAACGGTTGCACTGCCAGAACCCTACCACAGCCCATATCCGAAAGCCAATGGTTTGTGGGAGACCGTTGCCCCCGGGGGGGGATTTACTTCTTTTGGCCGCCGACGGAAAGCGGGCGTGTGAATGTGGATTGGCTTTACTTATCCGCCCTTTTGAATTTGATTTCCTCGATCAGCCACTTGGTGAATCCCAAAATAGAGTGGGGGTCGGTTTCGGGGCCGACAGGCCGCCCGCGGCCCTCTTCATTTGGAAAGGTGTTCAGATAGTAGTGCATCTTCGGATCATGTTTGGGAAGGCCTGCTTTCCAATATGTCATTAGCCAGTCGCGTTCGATGAATTCGGTGTATTTCTTTGACTTCCAGGTTATAGGACCGTAGTAGAAAACATACTCCTTGCCTTGTGAAAGCGTCCATTTCGCACCACGCACTACCGGCTCCGGCTTTACCCAGCCGGTTTCGAGCGGCCAGTGACGGTTGAACTGGTGGACCTCTAGACAGACCCCATCCATCTTGGCGATGATCGGATGCACCCTCTTATCGTCGGCAAAGAAAGACG
Source organism: Verrucomicrobia bacterium UBA6015 (assembly GCA_002428045.1). Taxonomy (GTDB): domain Bacteria; phylum Verrucomicrobiota; class Kiritimatiellia; order UBA8416; family UBA8416; genus UBA8416. The sequence continues at coordinate 3,219 of DIZZ01000214.1, read as the reverse complement.
GATCCTGCACCATCTGGATCAGTTTATAATGCTCGTTTTTTAGGACGCCCTGCTTGTGGGCGATCTTGAACATCGCCCGGATGTCGTCAACATCCTGTTCGTAAAGAATCCGGGTGTCTTCCTTGAACGGACCAGGCTTTGCGTCCTTGTGGCCTCGATGGATAGCCAGGTCGTATTCACGGCAGATCAGGATGTGCTCGATGACCCCGCCCTTGGATTCCCAATCGCGAATAGTCTTGATGAGGCCGTTCTTTTCCGGATCGAGATCATCGCGCTTTTGATCAATGCCCCAGTAATATTCGAAGAACATGCGTTTGGTCTCGAAGTCCCCGTCCAGCCAGCCTTTAACCACGTCCAGATGGGCCGCCACGAAAGGGTATTTGCCCGTCTGCACATCAAACGTTGGCATGTCCGTCCATGGGCCGCCATGATTGCCACTGTTGTCTGCAACGGTTCTGGGCAGAGGTCGCAACCCCACCAAACCATGGCCCGTTTTTTCTTCTCCCCGCACTTCCCGTACCACGACCATACCTAGCATCATCAATGAAAGCGTGACGCACACACCGATACTATTCATAAACCACATTATCCATCTCCTCGTTTAAAGTTCCTGCGACTTGAGCAAACCCAAGTCAGCACTCGTATAATTCATACCGCATGCAAGGCCAATTCGCAACGCGCAACAACGTTTTTTAATCCGCCTCCGTAGTCGCTATTTTATAACACCAGGTTAAACAGGAGACGTTTTTTACTATTTGTGTGATCAGGACCTTGACTTTTCATTTCATTTCGCTAGGCTGGTTACATGTAGGGCGGCTAGCTCAGTTGGTTAGAGCACTTGGTTTACACCCATGGGGTCGGGGGTTCGAGTCCCTCGCCGCCTACCACTCTTTTAAAGGGCTTTTCTTCGGAAAATCCCTTTTTTATTGGTTTTTATAGCGCCAATGCTAGCTATAACGCAAATTCAAGCTATCTGTTGCGGGCCGGATTGGGTTCGTATGTAGTGCCGTTATTGTGCCGTATTTGGATTGTGGTGTAGAGTGTCGATACGATGGGAATGCGGTGAGGATGGAGTGCCGTCTGTGGACGTATGTCCTCTTGCTGCATGAGTGAGCTGCGCCGTTGAGTTTTCCGGGGATGTTGTTGTGATGGACTGCTCGAAGTGGGCGATATCCTTCTTGATTTTGGCAGGGAAAGCGGGATCGAACCCGCCGTACGCTTCTGCCATTTCAAGGGTGGCTCGTGCATGGGGCATGGCACTTCGGGCGTCGCCCTTGGCCTTGAAGCACTCGTAGTAGCGCCAATGTCCGTCTATCTCGTCAGGGAACCGATCGAGAAGCTCACGACAGGCCGCTTCGGCCTCCGGCCAGCGCTGCGCGCATATCAGGTCATTGGCGTGGTTGCTCAGTGCGTCCAGATCACGTGCGTATTGGATGAAGGTTGCTTGCCTGGCCGTTGAAACACCTCGGCGCTGGCGGATCGATCAAAAGCGCATGGGAGAAGAGCAGGCTGCCGCTGCAAAGCATCTATCAGCTTGTACATCGTTTCCGGGAGCGGCTTGGAGAGCCGTGCGCAGCGCGTTGCTTGCGCGCTGCCCGCCGCCTGACTCGCTGCATTCCGACCCGCTCCTGCAGACCGCTGAACACCTGCGTTGTGCCTTTCCCTCGGAAAAATGCCCCGTGGCGGCCTACCAGTACGCCTTCCAGCCCCGATCATGGGCTAAGCGATGGCCTTTTTCCGGTGAAATAACCTCCTCGCGGCCCCTGATGCTGGCCGAATTATCGTGCCGGGGGCCACCGCCCCCTCGCGGCCCCCACCCGGCAACAGAACATGGTGCTTCCTCCTCTACCGGGCTCTTGTCGTAGGCTGCTTTCCATGCATGGCCAAAAGGATCTGCCACCGGGGCGGGCCTCCATGCACGCAAAAGGAGCAAGACAGATGAGGAATCCAAGCGATTACTGAAGGTGCGTGTGCTCGGGGCCATCGACATGGCCGAGGGCGACACGCAACGCGATCGGATCAGGGCTGTGGCGGCCATGACCTTTACCGACGAGGACGGCAATCCCCGGCAGTTCACCTGGCGCACCATTGAGACGTGGCTGATGCGCTATAACAAGCACGGGCTAACGGCCCTTGCCGCGCAGGGCCGCTCGGACAAGGGCAAGCTGCGCAAGGTGACCCTGGAGGAGATCATGGAAGCGGTACGCACCGTGCGGCCTGCCTTCCACAGTGCGCATCCGCAAAAGCAGGCCGTCTACCGCCTCTGCATCGAGCAGGGACTGCTCCAGCGCGAGCGCATCGCACCCAACACATTCAGCCGCCTCGTCACGAGCCACGAGATGCTCAAGCCCGACGCCGAGACCCAGGACAAGCACCGTCTGGCTTTCGCCAAGGCCCACGCCAACGAGATGTGGCAGGGAGACACGATGTTCGGTCCCCATGTGCGCGTTGGCGGGGGGATGGCGCAGAGCAAGCTGATCGCCTTTGTGGACGATGCCTCCCGCGTCTGCGTCAATGGGGCGTTCTTCGCCCGCGAGGATGTCGACAGCCTGATCGAGGCACTCTCCTGCGTCTTCTACAAGCGCGGCGTGCCCGAGTCGATGTATGTCGACAACGGTTCGATCTACACCTCCAGGGAGATCGTGCAGATCTGTGCCCGCCTCGGCTGCATCCTGACCCATACGCCGGTGCGCGACGGGGCGGCAAAGGGCAAGATCGAGCGCTTCTTCCGGACCGTGCGCGAGCAGTTCCTCTGCCGCCCGCTGGACCGCTTCGCGCTCGACCGCCGCCGTATCCGCTACCTGCCGCCCAACGAGGTCAACGAGGAGCTCTTCTTCGCCGAGGAGGACCGAGTCGTGAAGGCCGACAACACCTTCCCGCTGATGAACGTGCGCTATGAGGCCCCCCGCCACCTGCCCAGCCGCACCATCCAGGTGCGCTACCAGCGCAAGTGACCCCACCGCCGCGTGGTGGTCTACTACAAGGCCGAGCGCATGGGCGAGGCCCGTGCGCTCGACCCGGTGGCCAATGACCGCCCGGCGACCACCGGGCAGGCCAGCCGCAAATCCAACCATAAAAAGGAGAAATAAACCATGATCCGTTCACACTTCGGCCTCTCACGGATGCCTTTCGATATGCAGGAGACCACGCTGCTGGCCCATCAGCAGGCGGTCCTGGACACGCTGCTCGTGCATGCCCAGCAAGGCGTCCTGTGCCTGG
>DIZZ01000079.1 GCA_002428045.1 Verrucomicrobia bacterium UBA6015 | reverse complement strand
GGAAGTATCTATGCGATGGGCGGCTACAACGGCCGGTGGAATTCCCACGTGTACCGATACAACCCGGCACAGCCGGAGCAGGGCTGGCAGAGCCTGAGCAACATGCCGATGGGCCGTGCCTGCCTGGCGGTGGTGACGGCCGGTGGGCGGATCTATTCCATCGGGGGGCAAGGGACCGAGAACGATCCGGCGGCCGTTTTCGCTTACGATTGGAAACAGCCGGAGCAGGGTTGGTCGCAAGTGAGCTCCCTGCCTGTCGGGCTGTCTTGGCACACGGCGGTGCCGGTGAGCGGGAAGATCTATGTGATGGGCGGACTGGGAACGACGGGGGCCCAGTCGGCCGTGTATGCATACGATACGCAGAAGCCGGATCAGGGGTGGCGGTACGATCAATTCCATGCCGGTGGCGCTGAGTTCGCTGGCGGCAACCGTACTGGACGGGAAGATCTACGTGATCGGCGGGCATGCAATGCCGCCGCCGGATTCAGTTCCGCGGTTTATGCCTTCGATACCCTGGCGCCAGAGCGGGGATGGAGTGACGCGGGCCGTCTGCCGCAACCCCGCTACAATGTCGCTGCGGTCACGGCGGGCAAGCGGATCTATGCGGTGGGCGGATTCAACGACAGGCAGCAGGGCATCGCATCAGTCTACATGTATGATTCCCTGAAGCCCGATCAAGGCTGGGTGGCCGTGACCGATCTGCCGGAGGTGAAGGGCGAGGCTCCAGGGGTGGTGGTGGACGGGAAGTTCTACGTCATTTCGGGGGCGGTGGCGCCCTGCTCGTACCGTCGCTCGGTGTATGTGGGGACTGTGGCGGCAGAGCAGTAGTCCCGTGCCTTTCAGTTCACCCGGAGAACCAGCGTCTTCACGTGCCACGTCTTCCGTCGGCGCGAGGGGGGCGCTTCGAGACGCCCAGGGGGAATTAGGGTCAGTTCGGAGGCATAGATGAAGCAGCGCGCGTTATGGGTTGGCAATGTGGAATTTGCGTTCTATACCCTCGCCTTGTTGTGGGTCGTATATCTTATCAACACCATCGTGCCGATTGTTGACTTCAGGCAGTATGGTATTCGTCCCCGCGAGGTACATGGGCTGCTTGGAATCCCCTTGTGTCCATTTTTACACGGTAACATGGCACATATTCTAGCTAATTCGGCCGCCCTCTTCTGGCTGCTCATTCTCGCGCTGTCCTTTAGCCGCCGCTTGACCTGTTTCGCATTATTGATCATCGTAATCCTTGGAGGCGGAACCGTCTGGCTTGTTGGCGACAGTTCTACCCTTGTGATTGGCGCCAGCGGGGTCATATTTGGTCTCATCGGTTTTCTGCTGGCCATCGGTCCTGTTCGTGGAGAATGGCGTGCGGCCGCACTCTCGATCCTGGTTTTTGTGTTCTATGGTGGCGCCCTAATCGCAATGGTCAAGCACACGCCCGGAACCAGTTGGTTGGGCCACGCGTCGGGATTTGTCGCAGGGATTGTTGCTGCATACTGGACGCGCCGCCTAGCGTAGGACAAGCCCAAGCTGCGAGCCGTAAATAAAATAATCTTCAGCGCTGCCAGCCTTCGATCTTGAAAATTCGTTCGCCGTTGACGCTCCGGCGCAGGTTGACATTCCTGTGAAACCAGCCACGGTGGCTGCTCAGAAGAGGCGCGATGGAACTCTCGGTAACCTGCTTATGGAATGATGGTTGTAATGTTGAAATGCGTGCTTGACCATCCCGGATCAGCGTGGTTTACTATAAAGCAGCCATGATGGTGACGGCAAGGCCGATCTGGCAGTGTACCACCCAGCGGCGGGAATGTGGTATGTCCTGCAGAGCACAAATAATCGGTTGCGCAAGCAGGCGTGGGGGATGGACCGAGGCGCTGTCCCCCCCTGGCCGGTACGGCGTTGACAGTAGTGTGGTGCGAGATCCAGAGGGGATGCTGATGTTTTCTTATCTGCTGGTTGCTTTTATTGTGATGCCGTTGATCGAATTGTGGCTGCTGCTGCAAGTGGGTGCGCATGTCGGATGGAAATCCACGCTGGCGCTGGTGATCGTGACCGGAGTCACCGGTGCCTGGCTGGCGCGTGCCCAGGGGGCACAGGTGATGCGGGAAATCCAACGTGACATGGCCAATGGCGTCATGCCCGCCCCGCGCTTGATCGATGGCGCCATGATCCTGGTGGCCGGGGTGCTCCTGATCACGCCGGGACTGATCACCGATACGCTAGGCTTCCTGCTGCTGCTGCCCCCGGTGCGTAGCCAGATTCGCGTCTGGATGCGCCGCAAGCTGGAACGGAAACTGCGCGAAGGCACCGTCACCTTCCGCACCCGCGACTGAACACGCTAACAGTTGACGATATCCTGAGCCGAACCAGGTGGGTTCCACCCCGCTGCGGGAGTACCGGATTCCACGCCGGCCGCGTCGTGCAAGCCGCTGCCTTTGCCACGGGCGGATCTCCCGGAGGTCTTCGCCCTACCTGCCTTGGCATTTCATCGACAGCCGCTCTCGTTCACCTTTTTCCGCCTGCTGTTCACTGTCATAAAGTAGGTCGCGGCACCTTGCCCGACCTCCGAGCATAAGCCGTGTGGCTACCAACGGACCTTTGCTCGGGTGAACCTGAAGCAGGGCTGACTTACGTTGTTCGTTGACGCTGATCGTGAGCTTGGAGTCTCGGCGATCTGCATGTAGCGGGAAATCCTTTCGCGGAGAAGCTGGGCAATGTCCTGCTTCTCGTGACGGTAGAACGATAGCAGGCGCTTACCTGCCTGCTGATAGAGCTTTTTCTTTTCGAGCATACCGATCTGGTAGTCGAGATTGGCCTCCATTCCCCAGTACTCAATATAGACATCGTACTCCGGCAAGTAAAAATCTGGCCTGATGGCATAGCCTTTGATAATGCGGAAGCGGTTATCGTACCGAAAAACGATATTGTTGGCGGTGAGCCACTCGGCAATACGGCGCTCGCCGGGAGCCACATCACCGCCGCACTTGATGCAGCGATGAACTGCCGCAGCCGCCGTTGCGAGAATATCGGCCTCAACCGCTTGTGCGGCCGCATGGGCTGCCATTCGAACATAGTCCCTGGCTCGTGGGTTGACGGCTAAATCCCGCAAGTCCTGCAGCAGTTCGGCACCTGCTGCGCCATAGGTTTTTAATGCTTTTAAGGCGTACTGCTGCGTTTGCGGGTGCGGATCGCGAAGGGCAACAGGAGCAAGTGCCTTCACGGCGGCTTTGGAATCCGCACCGAAGCCGGATAGCTTGCCGATGGCCGATGCGGCCAGACGGCGTACGTCGGCAGAGGGCAGCGTCAGTAGCTTGATCAATTCCGGTAGGCCCTCAGGATTCCCGGCCCGGCCGAGTTCGAGCGCCCGCTGCACAGCCGTGTGGTGCGCGTTGAGGTCCATATTGCTTTGCATGATGATGGTCCTTTAAGATGCGGCTGACTTGCTCCGCCCGTCGACGCGGCGGCATGTCATAGCCTTTTGCCATATAAGCATGAACGAAGTGAGTCAGCGAGAATTTGTTGCCTTTCGTTAAACTGGCGTGGCGGGTGAGAAATAATATCGTTTATCACTAGCATCCCATAGTCTGTTACTTTCCTTCGGTCGACGCTGATATTGTTAAGATTTACGGGCGATGTCTATCATTTTTGGCGACTCTATTTGCTGATTGATTTATTGACACTGCTGATTTCCCAAGGATTTTCCCGTGTGCTGTCCCATAGGATTTTCATTGACCTTCTAAAAGCCCTTGAAAACAGGGTGTACTGCGGGAACAGTCACTGGCTTGGGCGCACCTGCTGTCCCATAGCGGCCCAGGATGTCGAGCAGATCGATTATCATCCACACGGCAGATCGGATGATGCCGACCAAGCGCGAAAAACTCAGCGTCCATTTCGATATATGCTTAAGCTGGTGGGCGTCGAGTTCTCGGGTAAATCCCGCAATCTGGGGGCACACCGGATCGAAACGGTTGACGGGCCGCCGGGCGGCGGGGCAGCCGTGATTCGTGAGACCGGCGAGGCGTATGTCACGGCGGAGGAAACCCGTGGCGCCGAGCGTGAACGGCAGGCTATTGCCCAACGCCTGCAGGCCAGAGGCATCGCCCCCGAAATCATCGCCGAGGTCATCGGGTGATAGATTCAGGCGAGAGGTGTCTCGCCCAGTAGGTCCTCGATCCGCTTGCTGGGGTCGCCATGCAGCACCTTGAGCAGCTCACGACGTGCCTCGAAGCGGGGTACGCCCTTGTCGGCCAGCGTGTCGATCAGCGCGGCAAAACGTTGGCGCAGCACCTGCCCCTTGTTGCTGTTGTCGCGCCGGTCCCGGAAGTCCGCCATCAGCGTGGTTCCGCAGGTGCAGTTACGGAAGAGCCCCACCGCGTTTTCCGCCGGTCCGCCCTCGAGGGAGAACAAGCCGCTGCGATCCGTCAGGTTGATGTCCTTGACGGGGATGGTTTCGCTCAGAAACGAGGCTTGGGATTCGAAGACCTTCCCGCAAAGCGTGCAGACTTTTGGGAAGGTGGAATCCACCAAGGCCTGCAGGTCGCGGTAAAAAGTCTCGCTCCAAGTCCGGTCAGATACTGTCATTTTGTCATTCATTGCTTTGGCATAGTAATCTATGCGGGTTTGGATTTACAAGCCTAAAATTTTCCGGTACAAGATAGAGAATACTTTAACAGGGTAAAAATCAGGAGTGCGCGTATGAGTATCAGTCCTTTGGCAGGCAAACCAGCAACGGCGGCGGTTCGGACGAATATCCCCCGGTTGCTTTCGGCATATTACACGAATCATCCTGATCCGCACGAGAAATCCCAGCGGGTAGCCTTTGGCACATCGGGGCACCGGGGCACATCGGAAACCACGTCTTTCAACGAGGATCACATCCTGGCCATGACCCAGGCCGTGGTCGAGGTGCGCCGGACCAACGGCGTGACGGGGCCGCTGTTCGTGGGGATGGATACCCATGCCTTATCCGAGGCGGCCTGGGGCACGGCGATGGAAGTGCTGGCTGCCAACGGCGTGGAGGTGCGCTATCAGGCTGGGCGCGGCTATACCCCGACCCCGGCGGTATCGCACGCCATCCTGGCGTGGAATACCGGACGAACCGAGGCACTGGCCGACGGGATCATCATTACCCCGTCGCATAACCCGCCGCGCGATGGCGGCTTCAAGTATAACCCGACATCGGGGGGGCCAGCCGACAAGGAGGTGACCAATGTCATCGAGCGGCGGGCGAACGAAATGCTCGACGCAGGCGTGAGCGGTGTGAAACGCATGCCCCTGGCGCAGGCGCTCAAGGCGGCCAAGGTCAAGGCGTTTGATTTTGTGACGCCCTATGTGGAGGCCCTGCAGGCAGCGATCGATATGGAGGCGATCCGCGGGGCGGGATTGCACATCGGGGTCGATCCGATGGGGGGGGCGGGGATTGGCTACTGGGAACCGATCGCCGAGCGTTATGGGTTGAATATGGAGATCGTCAATCGCGATGTGGATCCCTCCTTCATGTTCATGTGCGTGGACTGGGATGGCAAGATCCGCATGGACTGTTCATCCCCCTATGCGATGGCGGGGCTGATCGCGCTGAAGGACCGGTTTGATATCGCCTTCGGCAACGATGCGGATTATGACCGTCATGGCATCGTGACCCCGGGGCATGGACTGATGAATCCGAACCACTACCTCTCGGTAGCGGTGGATTATCTGTTCCAGCATCGGCCACGGTGGCGTGCCGATGCGGCGGTTGGCAAGACGCTGGTTTCCAGTTCGATGATTGACCGGGTTGCATCGGCCCTGGGGCGACGGGTTGCCGAGGTACCGGTCGGGTTTAAGTACTTTGTCGGCGGTTTGGTGGATGGCAGTTTCGGGTTTGGGGGTGAAGAGAGCGCCGGGGCATCGTTCCTGCGGCAGGACGGGACCGTCTGGACGACTGATAAGGATGGCATCCTGCTCGACCTGCTGGCAGCCGAGATCACGGCGGTCAGTGGCCGCGATCCGGGGCAGTACTATGCCGGATTGGAAGAACGGTTCGGAGCACCGGTCTATGCGCGGATTGATGCCGTGGCCAGCGGACCGCAGAAGAACGTGCTCTCGGCCTTGACGCCGGAGCAGATCAAGGCGGCCACGTTGGCAGGCGACCCGATCACGGGTATCCTGACACGGGCTCCGGCGAATAATGAACCTATTGGTGGGCTCAAGGTGCAGACGGGCAGTGGTTGGTTTGCCGCCCGCCCCTCCGGCACGGAGGATGTCTACAAGATCTATGCTGAAAGTTTCAAGGGAGACACCCACCTGCGCCAGATCCAGTCCGAAGCCCAGCAGATCGTTGCCGACGCCTTCAAGACCGCCGGGGTGTAAAGCCCCGCCCGTATCCGAAGCTTGCCGCTTCGGCTCAGACTGTCAACAACTTGTTAATAACTTTTTAACGAAAGTCTTGACACTATCGGTTGTGGTCAACATTAAGACTTGACACAACGATAACGCTCTAAACGCCGGCAGTTTCGCTGCTTGTGCATAACCCTTTGCTAATTAGTGACTTAAAAATAATTATACCGATTTTTGCATGCGGTTTAAATCATATAAAACACTGATTATTAGAAGGTTGTGGCGATGCGATTAAACCGTCTGTACAGATCGCCATAATGGTGTTCACAAAGTGACCGGCTTCGCCTATATATCCAGAATACGGCTGCGCGGGGAGGTATCGTTCTCGTCCCCCATGTAGGAGGTTGTCCGATATTCATTGACACAATTCAGTTTGTGCAATGTATCCCCTAGTCGGCGGATTGCCTCGAGACTGCTATCGATCATTTCAGAGACCAGTGGATTGTCATTGTTCACCTTCATCCGGATCATCCCCAGGTTGGCCATCAGCACCGTGGCAGGCTGGCCTAGGTGGTGACAGGCCGCCCCAAGACTTTCGAGCATGACACGTTGCCGCTCGGCTTCGCGCAATGCCGATTCGGCCCGTTTGCGGTCGGAAAGGTCGGAGAAGGAGAACACAAGGCCGACCTGCTCGCCATCGGAATTTCGGTTTGCGGTTGCCAGGATTTCAAGATCAATCGTTCCGCCGGACGGCATTTCCGCAGAGACTTCACCGTGCCAGCGCCGATCCTCCTGCAACACCACACGGAACATGTCCTCGACCATATTGTTGCCATCGAACATATCGAAGATACTGGCACCAACGAGGTCTTCCGGATTCGCGACATCCATCATGGCGGCAAAGGCAGGATTGGAATATTCCAGCAACCCTTGCAGATTTGCGATGGCGATCCCGTTGGCGGCGTTCTGGATGGCGTTGTGCTCAGTCCGCAGCATTTCCTCGGCCTGCCTACGTACCGTGATATCGCGGATGAAGAAGCAGAGGCTGCCTTCCCCGCTACGTAGCCGGTTGACCGCTATCTCGCTTGAGAAGTAGGTTCCGTCCTTGCGCACGCAATGCGCCTGGATCAGCATGAAACGCTTGTTCTCGAGATTCTGGCAGAGCGACGCCATCAAGGTTTCGTCGGTTCCTGAAATGATATCGCTGATACACAACTTAGCCAGGTCCTGCTTGGACCATTGCAGGAATTGCACGGCTCGCGCATTGGTCTCCCTGACATTCCCATTCAGATCGGTAATGACCGCTGCATCGTAAATGCTGTCCAGCAGTTCATGATATCGGCTCATCCCTGCCTGGGACGATGCGGAATCCTCCGCCACGGCGGCGATCTCGCCCGTGGTGGAGGATGAATTGACCACCACGCGACGTCCCTGCTTGACCGGCACTCTGGGCGCATCCGGGATCAGGTCAATCCGCATCGTCCTGGACATATCTGCAGGCGTTGCCATTCAATCTTCCTCGATTCCTTAAATATGACCCATTTCCAGATGCACGTTTCAACACCAACCACATTGACCAGCAAGCAAGGCACTCCTTACACCAATCTGATTATGCCATGATAATTATGGAAGCCAAAGGCAAAAGCCAACTATGTTTTTACATTATGTGAAATTCGGGAGCGTTCAAGTTCCTTGATATTACGGCCGATGCATTGTACAAACGAGACCGGTGCGGCGCGGCATGACTACAGCAAGCAAAATCGGACGGATCCGACAACCAAGCGTAAATAGGGAAACAAACATGAAAATGACGCCAAGAGAACGTATTCTTGCAGCCATCGACCACCGCGAGCCGGATGCCGTGCCTGTCGATCTTGGCGCAACCCCCAGCTCGGGTATTTCCGCCACCGCTTATGGCCGGCTCAAGCAGCATCTGGGCATCGACGGTGGACACACGCACATCTATGACGTGGTCCAGCAACTGGCCCAGCCCGAGGCGAAGATCCTGGATCGTTTCGGCATCGACGTGGTCGATGCGGGTCGTGCGTTCAATGACCGTGAGCAGGATTGGTACGAAATCCGGCTCGCAGATGGCCAGTGCGCACAGTACCCGGCCTGGTTCAAGCCGGAGCAGAACGCGGACGGCTCGTTTCTCGCCCGCAACCGCGCCGGACTGGATATCGCCCACATGCCCGCCGGCGGCACGTTTTTCGACCAATCGGTATTTCCCTGGCTCGACGGATATCCGTCCGACATGGGGGTGGCGCTGCCCGACGCCATGAAACAGGTACTCTGGGCCGAGCTTGTCCATAGTCCCTGGGACCACGCGGGGAAGCCGGATTTCTGGGAGCAATTGCGCCGACGCACACTGGCACTCCAGGCGTCGACCGACCGTGCCATCATGATCGTCTGCGGCTGCAACCTGTTCGAATGGGGTACGTTCCTGCGGCGCATGGATAATTTCATGATGGACTTGTACACCGAACAGGACCGCGTCCGTGAATTCCTGGAGGTGATCATGGTGCAGCACATGGCCACCCTGGAGAAGGTTTGCGCGGCCGTCGGGGATTGTTGCGACATCCTGCGTTTTGGCGATGACCTCGGCATGGATTCCGGGCCGTTCATGTCGCCCGACGTGTACCGGGATCTCTTCAAGCCTCATCATACGCGGCTCTGCGACTATGTCCACCGGCATAGCGGCATGAAGACGTTCCTGCATTCCTGCGGTTCAATCCGCGAGCTCCTTCCGGATTTGATCGAGGCCGGGTATGATGTGATCAACCCCGTACAGACCAACTGCCGCGACATGGGGCCGGAAGGGCTGAAGAAGGACTTCGGAAACGACATCTGCTTCTGGGGCGGCGGCTGCGACACCCGCGCGGTCCTCAACCGATCCACCCCCGGGGAGGTCCGTAGCCATGTTCTAGAGCGGCTGGAGATTCTCGCCCCCGGCGGCGGATTCGTCTTCAACACGGTTCATAACATACTCTCCGACGTGCCGCCGCAGAACATCGTGGCAATGTTCGACGCCGTCGCTGAATTCAACGGGAAAAAGTAGCCAAAACCAAGGAGCAGGAATGCAACGTTACGGATCCGTACTGGGACTCAAGACAGACAAGATTGAGAAGTACAAAGCACTACATGCCGCCGTCTGGCCGGAGGTGCTGAAGATGATCACCTCATGCCACATCGAGAACTACTCGATCTATCTGCGCAAGCTACCGGATGGAAAACACTATCTCTTCAGCTACTTCGAGTACACCGGCGACGATTTTGCGGCGGATTGCGCCCGCATGGCCGCCGACCCCGTGACGCAACAATGGTGGGGCGAGTGCATACCCTGCCAGGAACCGCTCGCAGACCGGGACGAAGGCGAATGGTGGGCCGACATGCAAGAGGTCTTCCACAGCGATTGATCACACCCTCCATCGTGCCTACGTTTTGGGGCTTGCCTATTCGCTCTGCGGACGCTAGATTCTGGCAATGAAAATTAACATTATGATGCATGTCATGGCGGCAATGGTCATGGTGCATTCGCTGTGCGCCGTGGAGTCCCCCCGTCCTTTTATTTTCGTGGCCGAGGAACTGCCGCCGTATGAGTTCATTGATGCCAACGGGAAGCCTACCGGCATCAATGTGGAAATCATCGACCGGATCTTCGGCGAGATGGGCATTCCCTACGAGATCCGCTTCTATCCCTGGTCACGCGCCTGGCTCATGATTGAGAACGGTGCCGCCGATGCCGTGCTATCGCTCTCGTACCAGCCAGAGCGCGCGGAGCATCTTTACTTTACCGAAGAACAGGTCGCCATGTGGGAAAGCGGACAGATCCCCCCCGATTTCCTATGGGTTCCAGAATATGTGTTCTTTATCGCCAAGCGTCATCAGCAGAGTCTGAAGTTCGAATCCTACCAGCAGATCCGGGAGGATAACCTGAGGGTGCTTGTGAATACCCAGTACTCCTATGATCGGGAGTTCATGCAGTCTGGGATCACGCGGATATCCCGCGCAACCCCGCTGGCCGGGATGCAGGCATTGCTGGAGGGCGAAGGGGACCTTTACCCGATGGATCGAAATGTGGGCTGGGCCATGTTGCAGAAGGAGGGCTTCCGCGAGCAGGTGACGTGGCTCCCGAAACCGCTCTTTTACAAACCTTATCTAGTGGGCTTCTCCCGGCAGTCGTCATATCCGAATAATGACGTCCTGATGCGGCGGTTTTACAGTCGCTTGCGCGAGATGCGCCAATCCGGCCTGGTTTCCCAGATGACCTCCCGCCATCTGGACACGATCCGTCCGATCCGGCCAGATCGTCCCGTCCGGTTTGTGTGCGAGGCGTGGCATCCGTTCGAGTATAACGAGGATAATCAAGTGCAGGGACTCAACCCGGAGATAGTGGACAAGATCATGAAATGCCTGCGGATCCCTTATGAAATCCGCATCTACCCATGGTCTCGTGCCTGGTTGATGGCCGAGCGGGGGCAGGCCGAGGCCGTGCTTTCGGTGTCCTACCATGCCGACCGTGAAAAGGTTCTGTTCTATACCGACGGGCAGCGCCGGGCGGCGCAGGAAGGCAAACTTCCGCACGACTACCTCTGGATCAGCCGTTATGCGTTTTTTGTCAAAGCCCGGCGGGCGGAATCCTGGCCTTATACCTCGTACGAGCAGATGATTAAGGCGGGCTGCCGCGTTGGCCTGAATCAAGGGTACACCTATTCGTCATCCTTTCCCGCTACCAACTTCACGTCGCAGCTTTATTTCGATACCGAAGCCGGGTTCATGGGACTGATTCGCGAGGAGATCGATGCCTATCCGATGGACCTGACCGTTGGTCGCTACACCCTCCAGAAGATGGGGATGGAACAGAGTATCACGAATCTGCCGGGCGAGTTGTTCACAAAGCCCTATCTGGTGCCCTTTGTGCGGGCCTCAGACTACCCCGGACTGGAAAGTATCATGTACGAGTTCTACCACCAGTTACGCCAGATGCGGGCCTCAGGACGTCTGTCCTATTGAGGCGCTGCCGCCGTGATCCCGCCGAAACGGCGCTGCCGATGGCGATACGCCTCCAAGGCGTCGTCAAACTGGGGGCCACGGAAATCCGGCCACAGGACCGGGGTCACGTAGAGTTCGGCATAAGAAAGCTGCCAGAGCATGAAGTTGCTCAGGCGCATCTCCCCGCTGGTGCGGATCATCAGGTCCGGATCGGGCACATCCGGCAGATACAGGTGACGGCTCACGGTCGCTTCATCAATCTCGCTGATCTTGAGGCTGCCAGCCTTGACCTGCTCGGCAATCTGGCGGGCGGCTGTGGCGATTTCCGTACGCCCACCATAGCTTAGCGCCAGTATCAGTTGACCGGTGGTATAGTTTTCCGTCGCCTTCATCACCCGCCTCAGCGACCGCTGAACCAGTAGCGGCAGGTCCTCCATCCGCCCCATGACCCGCAAACGCACCTGGTGCTTGTGCAGCAGCGGTTCCTCGCTTTTCAGGAACCGACTCAGTAGACGCATGAGCGCCTGCACCTCCATGGCGGGGCGCACCCAGTTCTCGACGCTGAAGGCATACAGCGTCAGGAACTCGATGCCATGCTCACGGCAGGCTTCGAGGATCGCCCGGACGGATTCCGACCCCGCCTCGTGCCCCTTGATGCGAGGCAGTCCGCGCTGCTGCGCCCAGCGCCCATTGCCATCCATGATCACGGCCACATGCCGGGGCACCGGTTTATCTGATGTAGTTTTGGATTGCCCACTCATATTACTCACCTTAAACAACGATGGACGAAGAGAAACACTAGATTTTTTCGGTTTTGTTAAGGCTGATCATGTACGCCTGCACCTGGAAAGTTCATGACTTCTGCGAGAGGCAATACGGGGCTCTCAAGAAGTGCATCAACTACACTTTTCCCGAGATTGCGCTTAGCTAGGGGATTAAATACACACTCTTGATCCATGCAAAACCTTTAAATTCTTGTAAATTGAGGATGCGACGGCCTGGGCCAAGCGCACGGGCACGGCATTACCAATCTGCCTCATGCTCTCCGTCCATGAGCCAGGGAAAATATAGTGATCGGGAAATGTTTGAATGCGAGCGGATTCGCGGACGGAGAAGTAGCGCACGGTGCCGTCGCCGCAATCAAGCATGTTCTCCCCTCCGGGAACACCATGATCTCCCGCCTTCAGTGCTTTGGATGGTTCATCCCAAGGACTGCCGGTGTGCCCAGGATAAGCCTTGGCACCGGCCTGGAAAACATGATTCGGATACGTCCCCCCGCCCTGCGCAGGCTCTGAAAGGCCCAGCAAGGCGTCCCTTACGGTGCGCCACCGAACCTGGTTCTGGAAAAGACTTTCCGTCCGAAGCCCTGCCACTCTTGCCACCAGTTGCGCAGGTACCGCCTGCGACCATGCAATACCGTGTTCTTTCCAGTAGATTCCCGTGATATACTTATGACGAAGAAGTTCATCGACCGATGCACTCGGCGAGGGGAAGAACCACTTCGTATCGAGATCTGCCCGGAATCCGACGAAAAACACACGGTGTCTCCGTTGCGGAACCCCGTAGTCAGCGGCATCAGCGAGATGAATGGAAACCTGATAAACCAGGCCATCCACCCGATTTCTTGAATGATGATGCTTCTGCAATCGCTGTAGATTCACATCCCATGAGATATTCTGCGATACTGGAAAATCAGGATACGTAAGTTGAAGACGGATATACTCCACATAATTGCTGAACGCCTGCCGCAAAAGTCCCCTAACATTCTCGAACATGAAAGCGCGGGGGCGTAATTCCCGAACGGCCCTTATCGCCTGCGGAAACATATCTCGCGTATCATCGAATCCGCAGGACTTTCCCCCGATCGAAAATGGCTGGCACGGAGGCCCCCCCGCGACCAGGTCAACACTGCCAAAATCGGCGAACTCGACCTTCCGCACGTCACGTTCGATCACATTCCAGCCAGGCCTGTTGAGACGCAGCGTTGCACATGCATCCTTGTTGCGCTCAACCAGCGCAACGTGTTCAAACCCGGCAGCTTCCAAACCAAGGGCTAGACCTCCCGCACCAGAAAATAATTCAACGGAGCGCATGCTGTATGATTCCCCAATAATTCCTTGATACCGTTCCTTAAAGCGCGATCCGCAGGGTGCTTTCGCGTTTCGGACCAACCGAGAGGATGCCCAGCTTGACGCCGGTGATCTTGCAGAGATGCTCCACATAGTCCTTGGCGGCTTTCGGCAGATCCTCGTAGCGGGTGACGTTGCTGGTGTTGCAGTGCCAGCCCGGCATCTCCTCGTAGACCGGCTTGCATTTCGCCAAAATACGGGTGCTGGCCGGTACCGTGGTATAGCGCTTGCCATCGACTTCGTAGGCCGTGCAGATCCGGATGGTCTTGAACACGTCCAGCACATCGAGCTTGGTCATGGCCCAGAAATCAATGCCATTGATCTGCGCCGAGTAGCGGGCGACAACCGCATCGAACCAGCCGCAACGGCGCGGACGCCCGGTGGTGGCACCGAACTCGCCGCCCACCGAGCGCATGGTCTCGCCATCGGCATCCAGCAGCTCGGTCGGGAACGGCCCTTCGCCAACCCGGGTGGTATAGGTCTTGATAACCCCGATCACGCGATCAATGCGGTGGGGTGCCACCCCGGATCCGGTAACGGCCCCGCCAGCGGTCGTGTTCGAGGAGGTGACGAACGGGTAGGTACCGAAATCGATATCCAGCATCGTTCCCTGGGCACCCTCGAACAGCACGGATTTACCAGCCGCGACAGCATCGTTGAGCATCGTCACGGTGTCGGTCACATAGGGACGGATCCGTTCCGCCAGACCAAGATAATCACTGAGCATTTTCTCGCCATCGAGCGGCTTTCCGCCCAGGGCCTCCAGCACACGGTTGGATTCCTCCAGGCGCGAGCGGAGCAGTTCGGGGAAGTCCGACGACAGCAGATCCGCCGCCCTCAATCCCACACGCGACACCTTGTCGCCATAGCAGGGGCCGATCCCTCGCTTGGTGGTTCCGATCTTCTCACCCTCGGCTAGGCGATTCTCGCGCGCCGCATCGATTTCACCATGATAAGGGAAGACAATATGGGCACGGTCGCTGACAAACAGCCGACCCGCCACGGTCTTGCCAGCCGCCTCGACCTCGGCGATCTCATCGAGCAGCGCCTTGGGATGCACGACCAGGCCATTGCCGATCACGCATTGCTGGCGATCACGCAGGATGCCCGACGGAATCAGGTGCAGGACATACTTGTCGTTTCCGATCTTGACGGTGTGCCCGGCATTGTTCCCGCCCTGGAAACGTACCACGATATCGACATCCTCGGCCAGCACGTCAATGATTTTCCCTTTTCCCTCATCGCCCCACTGGGCCCCGATCAACACGGTATTCGGCATGGTCTTTTCTCCTTCGTTTTATTAAATTCCTACGGCTTGAATCAATTGTTCCGCCACATACACCTGCATCGCTTCCGTCAGCTCCGGATAAACCGGCAGCGCCAGCACCTCGGCGGCGGCCTTCTCGCTCTCAGGGAAATCCCCCGTCTTGTAGCCAAGATCCTGGAAACATTCCTGCTGGTGCAACGGCACGGGATAATACACCTCGCAGCCGACCCCGGCGGCGGTCAGGGCCTGACGAACCCGGTCCCGCTGTGGCACCCGCACCACATATTGGTTGTAGATATGGAAGTTCTTTGCCTTGCTGTCGCGGTACATCGCCGCAGGCGTCTGCACGGCGGTCCCGGCAAGCAGTTGGTCATAGCGTGCGGCATTGGTGCGCCGTCCGGCATGCCAGTCTTCCAGATAGCGCAGCTTGATGTCGAGAATGGCCGCCTGGAGCGCATCGATGCGGAAGTTTCCGCCGATGTGCCGATGGTAGTATTTCGGTTCCATCCCGTGGTTACGCAGCTCGCGGATGCGGCTCCCCAGCGCGGCATCCTGCACGCTGACCATGCCTCCATCGCCAAAACAACCCAGGTTCTTGGAGGGGAAGAAGCTGTAACAGCCCGCATCGCCGATGGCACCCGTCTTCCAGACGCCCGCCTGGCCGGGATATTCCGCACCGATCGACTGGCAGGCATCCTCGATCACCCGCAGCCCGAAGGCCTCGGCGACCGACATCAGCGCATCCATGTCGGCGGCCTGGCCGAACAGGTGTACCGGCATCAGTGCCTTGACCTTGATGCCGGGAAAACGCGAGGAGGCCGCCTTGATCGCCCGGTGCGCCTGCTCCGGATCCAGATTGTAGGTTACCGGATCAATATCAGCAAAGATCGGCACCGCACCCAGACGCACGATCGAGCCAGCCGTGGCAAAGAACGAGAACGGCGATGTGACGACGCCATCACCGGGACCGATCCCCAGCGCCATCAGGGCGACGAGTAGGGCATCGGTTCCCGAGGAAACACCGATTGTCTCACGCACGCCGCAGTAGGCGGCCACATGGGCCTCGAAGGCCGTCACCTTGGGGCCGAGAATAAACGCCTGCGCATCGCAGACCTCATCCATCACCGCGCGAATCTCCTCCCGCAAGGGCAGGTACTGCGCCCGCAGATCCAGCAACGGAACCGTCATTTTCTTTGCTTCAGCCATACGTATCCCTCAATTCGATAAAAGCGGATCCCCCACCCCTGCACTGGCAAACGCCCGCTGCCGCTCGATACAGGTCGGGCAATCCCCACAGGGGCGAACGCCGCCCCGGTAACAACTCCAGGTGTGGCGGTAATCCACGCCCATCCTCAATCCCTCGCAAACCACATCCGATTTGGGCATTGTGGCAAACGGCGCACGAATTGTCACGCCGCGACCGCGATTCAACGAAAAAACATGATTTAGGCGGTCGATAAACTCCGTGGTACAGTCCCAATAGCCATAGCGATCCTGCGCCTGTGCCCCGTAATAAACAGCCTCCGCGCCTAGTGATTCGGCGGCGGCGGCGGCCAGCGAGAGCAGTATCATATTGCGGTTCGGCACATAGGTGGGCGGCTGCTGAAGTTGGTTTGCGGCCAGCGACGCCAGATCAGGCACGGCGATATCGGGATCGGTCAACGCGGACCCCCCCCGTGTCAGTGCCGCGAAAAAGGACATATCAATCGTACGGTGACTGGCAACGCCCGCTGCACGGGCCTGCCAGGCGGCCATGTCCAGCTCGCGGGCGTGCTTCTGTCCATAGGCGAACGACAGCGCATGAACGGCACCCATCCCCGGCGTACGGCACACGGCATGCAGCAGGGTTGTCGAGTCGATACCCCCCGAGAGCAGGACCACCACGACATCCGCCGCCCCGATTGTTTTTACCTGGTTCACTGGCACGTTCCTTTCCATGAACCGCCACGGTATAACCCATTCACGCCCGAATAGCAAGACAACACGCAATCCCCCTATATTGCGGGGTGTGATTTTAAATTGTTG
>DIZZ01000080.1 GCA_002428045.1 Verrucomicrobia bacterium UBA6015 | reverse complement strand
GGTCGGCCTGCTCGGCGATGCGGCGCAGAGCCTGCGCCATGTCGGGCAGCACATCGGCAGGCTGGTCGTGGGGATGTTCGATGAGGTTGAGCGAGCCCGTCGCGTAGCTGGCAATGGCGGCTAGGGGCTGGTTGAGTTCGTGGCTCAGCAATGAGGCCATTTCGCCCACGCTGGCGAGCCGGGCGGTGGCCTGCAGCCGCTCCTGGCTGGAGCGGGAGATGGCTTCCACGCGATGCTGTTCGCTCAGGTCGAGGATGGCACTCATCCAGCCGGTTTGCACACCCTGGGCGTTGATGAGCGCGGCCTCGATGATGAGCACCGGAAAACGTTTGCCATCGGGCCGCATGAACACCGACTCGAACCCTTCCCGTGGCAAAGTGCGACCGGCCAGGCGCACAGCCTGGCGGCGCTGGTATTCGTCGATCATTTCCGGGGGCCAGTAGGGGGCGGGTACACCACGGCCCAGCAGTTCGCTGGCAGGCCGACCCACGAGCTCACAAAACGCTGGGTTCACATAGGTGATTTGGCCTTGCATATTGCGCGCGCGCAGGCCCGTGACCAGCGAGTTCTCCATGGCCTTGCGAAAGGCGAGTGCCTCGGCGAGTTCTCGCTCGCTGGCCATGGCGCAAAGCCGGTCGCAGAGTTCGGGCATATGGCGTATGTCGTCAAGCGCGTATTCGTATTGTGCCTCGCTGAGTGGGCGTTGCAGCCAGTCGCTGCGGGTCTCACCCTTGGGCAGCGTGATCTGCAGCATCTCCTGTAGCAGGTTGGCGAGCGAGATGGTCGATGGCAACCCCGCGAACCCCGCGGCACGGCGCGTGTCAAAAATGTTGCGAGGAAGGCTGCCGGTATGGCGTGACAGGATCTGCAGGTCCTGCACCGCATCATGCAGGATGAGCTGCGTATTTTCATCGGCGAGAACCCCGCCCAGGCCGGGCAGGGAGGGTAGGGCGATCGCATCGATAAGGTACAATTCATCGGCCGACAGGCCGAGCTGCACGACGCCAAGTTGAGGGTAGAACGTACGTTCCCAGAAGAATTCCGTATCGATGGCGACCCGTTTGGTTTGTAATGCACGTTGGCAAAGCGCTCTTAATTCGTGTTCGCTGGTGATCATTCGGAATCCTTGTGTTGTAAAGCGCTTATTTGAAAAGGAGGTTCATTAGCTCATCGTTGCATAAGTGGCCAAGACGGCCGTTCTCACAGGCGATCTCATCAAAGGTCTGCACATCGTCCGCTACCCACCCCGGCCTGGCAATCGCCACCGGCACTGGCGTACGGGTGTGCTTGCCAGAATGGATCGGAACCGGGTGATCCGGCAGCACGACGGTTGTGATGCCGCGCCCCTTGATGCCATCCAGTACGCGGCCCACGACACGGCCGTCAAACGCCTCGATGGTCTTGATCTTCAGGTCAAGATCCTGGGCATGCGAGACTTCGTCAATCGCCTCGACATGCAGGAAGATCAAGTCATAGGCATCCAGTGCGCCGAGTGCGGCATCGGCCTTGCCTTCGTAATGGGTGTCAATATAACCGGTCGCTCCGGGGACCGGAATAACGTCCATCCCCAGGCATGTTCCAAGTCCGTTGATGACGTCAACTGCGGAAATGACGGCGGACCGGATGCCATACTTGGCGTGGAGGGTGCGGATGGCTGCCGTCTGTCCGCCGCTCCATGCCCAGACCCCATTCGCCGGTGTTTGGTGATGCGCACGAGCGCGGCGGTTGATGGGATGCGTTTCCAGGATCGCCGATGCTTCTATCATCAGCTTCCTGAGGAATGCGGCGGTGTACGATCCGGATGCGCTGGTGGGCTGCGGGAGATGGTCGTTAACGACGTTCCCTTGGTTGTCGTCCGGCTTCTCGGTGTAGACGGCCGAGGAGAACGAGGCTCCGGAAAGGACTAGCAGGTTGCGATAACTAACCCCTGGATAGAAACGCACACAGTCGCTCCCCAAGGCGTTGTTTAGGGCGTTAATCAGGGCGTTGGCATCGTCCTGCGAGGGATGCCCACCGGAAAAATCGGTCAGGATGTTGTTCTCGACGGTGGTGAGGTTGACCCGGAATACAATATCGTCGGGGCGTAAGGGTATTCCCCGTCCCACGGCCTCCAAAGGCCCCCGGCCGCAATATTCGCTAGACAGGTCACAGCCTAGCACGGACATGTTCGCCACATCACTGCTGGTCGGGAATCCCTCGGGCAAGGTACGGAGCGTGCCGTTCAGCCCAAGGCGGGCAATCGAGTCCATGGCGGGAGTGGAGGCGACCTGCAGCGGTGTCTTTCCGCCAAGGGCGTCAATCGGCTCGTCAGCCATGCCGTCGCCAAGGAAAATAATGGTTTTATTCGGTTTCATGAAGACCTCTCGCGGATATTCTGAAGGGTTTCGTTGGTGATGGTAGACCCGCATGAGGGGGGCGTGGCGGGGTAGATAATGCCGATCGCGTAGACGATGCCGACTACCAGGCTCCAGAACAGTGTGATGACGTAAAGAAGTAGCGACAAGGTCACGGCTCGGGAGGGTTGCACACCGAATTCGGGAACCCCCAGCAGGAACTTCGTGGCGGCATCGCGGGTTCCCAAGCCACCGGGGGTGGCAGGAATCGTGGCGATCCCGTTGATCACCGGGAAGACCGTCAGGTACGTGCCGAGCTCAGCGATGCGCCGGATCGGTGCGATGTGCGGGGTATCGTCGGGGGCGATGGTCTGGATCTGCAACCCGGCACCGAGGAGGAATGCCGCCACGATAAAGAACAGGTGGTTGATCAGCGAAAGCAATAAGGTACGGGTTAGCAATCCGGGATGCGTCAGGCAGCCGTGAAAGGCTCGGTAGATCTGACTGAGCATAGCCCCCAGTTCGGTCTTTTCCTCAAGACGCCGGAAAAAGGCGAAATGTTCAAACACATTGCGCCGGAAAGCGGCGGTCAGCAGGCACCCCAGAAAGCACAGAATGGCGGCCGCTGCGGTGTACCAGCGTTGCGTGATCGTGGACAGTGCCGTCAGCACATCCTGGCGATTATCCATCCTGACGATCAGGACGGAAATCAAACCGATGCCGAGGGCCAATTGCAGCAAACCGATCCAGTGGCGACGTTCAGGCACAGGCGGCATCAAACATCTCCTTGAGCGTATCTTCCAACCGGTAGCGGGGCTGCCAGCCGGTTGCCTCGGTCAGCAAGGTCGTATCCAGCAGTGGGGTCCGGTCGGTCGCCCGGTAGCGTTGCGGATCGACCGAGATCGACGGGGTGATATTCGCGATGGTCGATAGGATCTCGATAATCTTGCCGATTCTGAACCGACCGGGGGCGGCAACGTTATAGGCGATGCCAGCCTGACCACGCTCAATCAGCAGGCGATAGGCATACACAACATCGCGCACGTCCATGAACGAACGCTCGCTCTCCAGGTTGCCGACCTGCATCGACAACGGTTGCTTGCCCCGTGCCATATCCGCGATCTGCCGGACGAAGGCGGGAACAACAAAGTCCGTGCTTTGCCCTGGGCCGGTATGGTTACCTGCCCGAGCCGCCATGGTGTGCAGTCCATGATCCTGCGCATACCCCAGGGTCATCAGGTCTGCGGCTGCCTTGGACACGGCATAAATCCCGTTCGGACGAAGCGGCACATCCTCATGGATCGGGATATCGACAGGTGGGGGGCCGTAGACATAGGCGGTCGATGCCAGCAGGAACCGGCAGGAAGGGGCCTTCTCGTACAGCGCATCCAACACGCGTGCCGTGCCTAGGATATTGGTGTTGAGCATCAGTTCAGGATGCCGTATCCCCACCGGCGGCGAGGCAATTCCCGCCAGATGGATGCATCCCTGCGGTGTTGTTTGTTCCACGGCGTCGGTGACGGCGTTGCGGTCGGTAATGCTACCCGTGAAAAGCGCCGTCAGCCCTTGGGGGGAGGCATCTGCCTTGAGATCAAATCCGCACACGGTATGACCCTTGCGAAGCAGTTCCTGCGTCAGGAAATGGCCAACGAAACCACAGGCACCGGTGATCAGAATATGCATGATAATCGGGAGAAATGGTTGAAAAAATACAGGCTCCCCGCCGAAGCGGGAAGCCTGTGGTTAGTCATTACGAAATGTCGTAATCATCGACCGGATATGATGCGAGAGCGGGCACGCGCTGACTTGCGCCGCTTTTTCTCGCTGGGCTTCTCATAGTAACGGTTGGCACGCAACTGCTTCATCATGCCTTCCTTATCCATGATCTTCTTGAGACGACGAAGGGCGCGTTCAACGGCTTCCCCCTTCTTAAGCTTGATCTGAATCACTGTTAAATCACCATCCCTTCGCGACCCGGGATTTGGTTATTGACTCCCGTCGGTCGTAAGCTTGTAAAGTTAGAAGACCCTGTATAAATTGTCAAGCAAGCATTTTTATATTAATGAACCAGTGAACCAGATTTCCGCACCGCCTTTCAGATATGCTTGACGCGTATTTGAAATTTGGTACGCTCGCAGAGCGCACCGACAAACAACCGGGCATGCCCGGCACACAACAGAAAAATGGACTTTATTGTCGCTAACCGCGCCAAAAAGTCATTTCCACGTTCGCCGCAGACAATAGATCATGAAAAGCAAGGTGGCAGTAGCTTATGCAAATCAGTAGAAGAACATTCATGAACCTCAGCGCCCTCAATGTTCTGTGTGGCTCCGCCTTTCTCGAAGCAGTGAGCCTCAAGGAGAAAAGATGAGTAAACCCGCCAACTTCCAGAGCATCATCAACCCGTCGAGGTCAGATGCTCACAACCAGCACTTCAACGCGGTGCTGGAGAAGCTCACCACGTTGTTGAAAGATGCCATCGCAAGATCCCGCATTGATTACGGGGATGGGCTTGTCCTTCATACCCCGGACGTTTCAAAGGGGTACAAGGGCATCTGGCCTGATGATTTCCTCTTTCCCTGGATTGTCGTTCCGGAGCTGGCAGATGCACCCACGATGAACAGGGCCTTAGAGTTTCTTTCCGACAGCTTGCTTCAGCTCCCCAGTGTTCCGGATCGGGTTCACAAGGGTGGTCAGACCGTTATGAAACCCGGCGGGCCAAGTCAGCAATACGGGCACCAAATGCCCATGCACCTCCCCGCTGCCTGGACACGCGTCCTCGATGTCTTTCAGCAAATGGGCGCGACGATACCACGGCGTGCAGAGTGGGCTGCGCTGCTGGAACGTAGTTTTGCCCAAGTTCCTTTTGAGGACGATCTCGTCTATATCGATCCAAAGAAGCCCAGTGTCGGATTCGGCTTTCAGGATCCTTGTTTGATAACGGGAAAGGTCCTGCTCGCCAGCCTCATCCTGCAACGGGGTTTCGATCGTGCTGCCGGTCTTTTCGCAAAGGATCTTTCCCCCGATGTCCTGCATTCATGGAAGCGCAAGTCTGAGGGGATCAAGACGGGCGTTCAGCAACTGTGGGACGATACCTCCGGAACATTCATGGCCGGCAGCCACGACGGCCGCCAGACGGATGTCTGGGGAAATGGTCTTGCCTACTGGTATGCCAACGAAGGACAACAAGAGCGGATTGTGAAGTGGTACGAATCAAAACGGTCTGCCGTCTTCAACCGGGGCTTCACCCGTCACATTGCAGAAGCCAATGGCTGGCTGAGTCACCCCACTTGGGCAAATGTGCCACTTGGAACGTACACCAATGGTGGCTTCTGGCCGGCGGGCACAGGCTTTGTGCTGCCTGCAATCGCAGACAGAAACATGACCCTGGCCAGCGAACTGGCACAGGAATTGGATGAGAATATTGAAGCCTGCAAACTTCCGGAATGGATTTACGCCAATGGGCAAAGTGGAGGCAAGACCGGCTTCCTGATGGGGATGGCCATGCCGGCACTGGCCATCCGCAGTATTCTGGAGAGTAAAGCTCTGCCTAACTATCTTTGAGCGTAGTTACTGCAGGACAACGCTACCATGGTGCCAGAAATACTGATACTCTTGGCAGAAGAAGAGATGATGAAAAAGCAGCGAACAGTAAGAGGCTTTCAGTGCGCCCCGGCGCGCACTGAAAGCATCGTGTTGGACTAAGCTGCGGGGTTTCGAAGATAAGGGGGGATGGGTATTCCACCCGTCGTGTCAGCGTCTGGCAGGGCTGGCAGCAGGGACTAACCGCTGCTCGGGGTGAGACGATGCCTTCGGGAGGGCGGAATCGCACACTTTACAGGATGCCGGGGTCTTGCAGGACAAGCGTTCAAGGCCGCTATTTCCGTGAGTCGACACAGTCTGGCTGTCCTGCGCCAGGGGGAGCAGGTTTTCTGGTGGAGGCGAAGCCTCTTTACGCGTATGGGCAAAGGGACAGCCAATGGGAGACGGTCGGCGGTCTTTATCGCCAGCAGCTTTTCGAGCGGGGGCAGCAGACCGAGCGCAAGGCAGGGTTCTCTCCCGAAGCGGTCAAGGCGGTACTCGACGGCGACGGCAAGCTGACACTTTCCCAGGCGCTGCGCTGCCGTGTGCGGTACTTCTCCGACGGGGTGGTGCTCGGGTCCAAGGCGTTTGTCGAGGACGTGTTCCAGCGCAACCGGAAGCAGTTCGGACTCAAGCGCAAGAGCGGCGCCCGCATGCTCCGCCGTGCCGAGGCGGGGGATCTTTGCACGATGCGCGATCTGCGCCAGGAGGCGATCTCACCGCCAAAGGCCGCCTAACCGCTCCCCGTTGACCATAGAATATCAATAATTGTGTCCCTAAATACTTGACGAACAAATCAAACAGCAAATGGAATTGCAAAAAAATGATAGCCATCCGCCAGAAAACATAGCAATATTCCGTTTCGTAAAGAGAAAGTCACAGTCTATGGGATGCTGGTGATTTTTTAAACTATTACAGGGAGATTTAATGATGATCAAACGTTATGACCCGATCAATTCGGCCTGCAGGAAAATGTTGCATGGGGGTGACTATAACCCGGACCAGTGGATCCGCACACCGGAGATCTGGGACGAGGATATGCGGTTGATGAAGCTGGCCGGATGCAATGCCATGTCGGTGGGGATCTTTTCCTGGTCGATGCTGGAGCCGGAGGAGGGGCGTTTCACGTTCGAGTGGCTGGACACGATCATGGACAAGCTGGCTGCCATCGGTGCCTTTGCGGTGATGGCCACCCCCAGCGGATCGAAGCCCGCCTGGCTGAGCCGTGCCTATCCGGAAGCCTGCCGGGTGAATGCCGAAGGGGTTCGCCAGCGGCACGGCGGTCGCCATAACCATTGCCGGACGTCGCCGGTCTACCGCGAGAAATGCGTGCAGATCAACACGCGGATGGCCGAACGCTACAAGGACCATCCGGCGCTGCTGGTCTGGCATGCATCCAACGAATACAACGGAGGCGACTGCCACTGCGAGCTGTGCGTGAGTTGGTTCCAGCGGTGGCTGAAGGAACGTTACGAGACCATCGAGAATCTCAACCAGGCCTACTGGTCATCCTTCTGGTCACACTCCTTTCCCGATTTCAGCTACGTGCTCCCGACTGACAAGGGCATCCATGGCTTGATGCTGGACTGGGAGCGGTTCAAGACCCATCAGACCATCGATTTCTTCAACACGGAATGCGCCCCGCTGCGCACGATCACACCGACGGTGCCGGTGACCACCAATTTCATGAATGGCAGTGAAACGCTCGACTACTGGGCGTTCGCCAAGGCCGTGGATGTGATCTCCTGGGATTCGTATCCCAACTGGCATGAAAGCAAGGATGAGATCCACGAAGCGGTCAGCACAGCGTTGCTGCACGACCAGTGCCGCTCCATGAAGCAAGGCAAGCCTTGGATGCTGATGGAAAGCGTGCCGAGCATTCCGACCCGCGGGCGCGTGAAGAAACGCAAGGAGCCGGGCATGCACCTGCTGTCCAGCCTGCAGGCGATTGCGCATGGCAGCGACACCGTGCAGTACTTCCAGTGGCGCAAGAGTCGCGGCTGCATGGAGAAATTCCATGGGGCGGTGGTCGATCATGTCGGCAATGAACACACGCGGGAGTTTCGCGAGGTGGCCGACGTCGGGGCGGCGCTGGCCAGGCTTGACGCGATTGTCGGTACCAGCGTGAAGCCCGAGGTCGCCGTTATCCAAGACTGGGAGAACGAGTGGGCGATTCGCGAGGGTGCCCGGATTTACCTGGGCGAGAACACCAAGTACCGGGACGAATGCGCTTCGCATTACCAGGCATTCTGGCAACAGGGCGTGCCGACGGATGTCATCGACCAGGAATGCTCGCTCGAACCGTACAAGCTGGTGGTGATCCCGATGGCCTATCTGTTGCGTCCGGGGTTCGCCAGCCGGATCAAGCGATTTGTGGCGGAGGGGGGCACGGCGGTGATGACCTATTGGAGCGGCGTGGTGGACTCGACTGATCTGTGCTACCTAGGCGGGATTCCCGGGGATGGGCTGCGTGAGGTGTTTGGTGTATGGGAGGAGGAGAGCCAGAGTTACTATGCACACGAGTCCGTGGGTATCGCGGCGGTGGATGGGAATACGGCTGGGTTGAGCGGCACCTACAAGGCTGTAGATACCTGTTCGGTGATTCATGCCGAGGGCAGCACGGTGCTGGCGACCTATGCCGACCAGTACTTTGCCGGCACCCCGGCGGCAACGGTCAATGCCTACGGCAAGGGCAGGGCATACTACCTTGCCGCCCGGACGCGCGACGCCTTCATTGCCGATTTCTATGGCAATCTGGTGGCTGAACTCGCGATCTCGCGGGCGATCGCGGTCGACTTGCCAGCGGGGGTCACTGCACAACTGCGCACGGATGGCGAGACCCGCTATGTGTTCCTGCTGAACTTCAATGCCTCGGAGGTAACGGTTCCGCTGGACGGTTGCTATGGTGACATGCTGGCGGGCGGTACGGTTGACACGCGGGTGACGTTGGCTCGTTACGGCGTCAGGGTGCTATCCAGGAAAGCATAGCCAACGGAAAACACCATGAGAGCTGACAGGCAATCCGATTTGCGAGGGGGCTTGCGTCGCGGGATTGTGGCCTGGCTGTTCGGTGCCGCCTGGATGTACATGGTCAGCGGCGCTATTTTTACGCGCTATGCCAAGTTATTGAATGTCAGCCACTTCGGATTCGGGCTTCTGGCGACGATCCCATTCATCGGGGCATTGATCCAGTTGCCGGCCAGCCTGGTGCTGGAGCGGTATGGGCGGCGCCGGGAGATCTTCTTCTGGAGCGCTCTGCTGCATCGCATGCTCTGGCTGGTCATCGCGGGGTTGCCGTGGCTCTTTCCGCCGTCATGGCAATGGGCCGCGCTACTGGTGGTCCTGTTTATTTCGAGCCTGCTGGCCAACATTGCAGGGACGGCTTGGATGGCCTGGATGGGGGCGCTGGTGCCGGGGCAGATCAGGGGGCGCTATTTCTCGCGCCGGACCCAGTTGGGACAGGGGGTCGGCCTGGTATTGTCGTTCTTGTGCGGTCTGATGCTGGACTGGCCTGAACCGGGGCAGCAATTGTTCCTGCGGAATATCATCAGTACCATCTTTGCCCTGGCCAGCGTGGCCGGGATGATCGAGATCCTGCTTTTTACCAAGATGCCCGATGGGGGCCCGGTGGTCAGTCATCCTTCGGTCACGTTGCGAAGCCTGATCGCTGAGCCGCTTGCGGATCGCAATTTCCGGAGATTCCTTGGATATGCGTTCACGATCACCTTCGCCACCGGGTTCATGGGGCAGTTCGTGTGGCTCTACCTGTTCGACGTGGTTGGGATGAGTAATAATCGTGCCAACCTATTGCTGGTCTCGATCCCGCTGCTGGTCGGGATGGTCAGCTACCCGTTCTGGGGGAGGGTGGTTGATCGGTTCGGATCGAAGCTGGCGCTGATTGCTGCCGGTATTCTCGTTGTCAACGGGGGGGCGGCCTGGGCCTTCGTCACTCAGGACCATTGGATTCCCGCCTACCTTTGCTCGCTGTTGGCAACGGCGGCCTGGGCTGGCATGGATATTGGCGGTTTCAACTGGCTGCTGCGGATGTCTGATGGCGGGGAGCGGCGACGCAGCAACAGTGCCGTCGTCGCCATCAACAGTGTCGTGCTGGCGGTGGGGGGCACGTTAAGCGGGGTGTTCGGGGGGAGCGTGGCCCAGTGGCTTGGCGATGAATGGCGCATGACCGTGCTGGGCGTGCCGCTGACGTATCATGGAGTCCTCTTCATGACCTCGGCCTTGTTGCGCGTCGCCGCTGTCGGGTGGTTGTGCACACTCCAGGAGCCCGAAGGAAAGATGGCGACACGACAGGCGCTTCGCTACATGGTTGGCAGCGTCTATTCCAACCTGCTTCAGGCCACCTTCTTTCCCGCTCGAGTTCTGATCAGGCTGGCGAGCCTGTCATGGAAAATCCCCCGGTCGAAATAAATGCGTCAGTCCCGCTGACGGGGGAGGGTGCCCTGTAGCCGCGCCACGAAAGGGCGCGACCGTGGCAAGGTCGGTCGGCAGCAGAGGGCTGATGCGCTGAGCGTCGGCCTTCGTCCGACGGCTTCCATGAGGGACGGATGGGGCCATCTTGTCACACCGACACTGATTATTATTCAGACAGGATTAACAGGATTTAAATGCTGTTGTTTCCATCTAATTCATCCTGAAAAATCCTGCCTCCAGTCATCATTAAAATGCGAACTGGACGTACGAGGCGAACTAAGGTTGTGAATTTGCGCAGATTCGCTCTTGCTCGCAACGCTGGGCGTGCTAGACTTGTGTATGTATTGCCAGCATCCATGTGTCTGCCCGGCGACGCACGGGGACACGCCATGGTGGCGATGTTCGCTGGTTTTGCAGCGAACGGGGGGTAAAGCGAATCATTTTAACAACGGGAAAGGGCGCATATATACCGGTTGGTGTTTTGGGGAATTGGGTTCTTATGCGTTGAGTTGATGTTGCCAAATGTTTCTTGTGTGTGATGGTGTTAACCATAAGGGGGTATGCGTTGGGTGTTGAGGGATTCAGTCCGGATAAGTCGGTGGTTTTCAAGACCCTCGGGGAGGTTGAGCTGAAACTGCATATTTTCAATCCAGAAGGGCATCAGGCAACGGACAAGCGCCGTGCCATCGTCTTTTTCTTCGGAGGAGGGTGGTTGGGAGGTTCGACGAGCCAGTTTTATCCGCATTGCGAGCATCTGGCATCGCGAGGCATGGTGGCCATCTCGGCGGAATACCGGGTTCAAGGGACGCATAAAACGACACCCCGCGAATGCGTAAAGGATGGGAAGTCCGCCGTCCGGTGGATTCGCCAGCATGCGGGAGTGCTTGGCGTTGATCCGGCCAAGGTGTTGGCGGGAGGCGGTTCCGCCGGTGGACATGTGGCGGCGGCCACGGGAACGACGACGGCCATTGAGGAAGCGGGTGACGATCTTGCCGTCTCCTCGGTGCCTGTTGCGCTCGTCCTTTTCAATCCGGTGTTTGATAATGGGCCTGGCGGCTATGGACATGACCTGGTAAAGGAATACTGGAAAGAAATCTCGCCGATGCACAATATCAGCGAGGCGACCCCGCCGACCGTTGTTTTCCTGGGATCCAAGGATAAGCACATCACCGTGGCGACGGCAAAAGAATACAAGCGCCTGATGGAGGAGAACGGGGGCCGCTGCGATCTGCACATTTACGAGGATCAGGCTCACGGATTCTTCAACTATGCGAACCAGGCTTTCTACCGCAAGACCATTGCCGACATGGATCAGTTCCTGGTCTCGCTCGGGTATTTGTAAATTCGCAAGGAGACGGAATAGGTATCCTAGCGGTCACCGGAGGTGAGTATCAGTTCCTGCCTTAAGAAATTCAAGACATTAGTTTCAAATCGTGTGAATAGAGGTTGTTTGTGAGAATACTTGTACTGCATTTCTTTTTAGTAACGCTGTTGACTGCTTGTGCTGATGACACCGGGAGTCGTCCTGAATCGGTTAAGGCGGGAACTGAAATTGTTGACAGCGCATCGGCGATGTCATCGGTTCTGCTTGATGCATTGACCGCATTGCAGAAGCACATTCGTGGCGAGTCTGTACTGGATGATGCGGCTGTGGAGGCATTAACCAAGGTGGTTGGGGAAAACAAGTCCGCGTTGATGAGCAGTACTGCAGCCATTCGTGCCGCGCAGGATCTGGTTTCCGTTTTCGATGCAAAGGTAGGACCCCTTTGGGTGAAGCATCCTCCGCTGAACCAGAAGCAGAAACTGCCGGGTGACGTTACCCGGTGGGCCGTGTTCTGGGTCATGCAGCACCTGATGGATGAGCTTTACAATACGGAGGGCATGCAGAACCACCGCGATCTGCTTGACGGTTTCCGTTTTGGCAGTGCCGATCATTTTCCGGGGCGTGTGGAGGCAACTCTGGATCCAACGGCGGTCTACCGAGTTAAGATCAACGGTAGCTACCCTGACACGTGGGGTAGTCCGGTTATGCACATGGAGCGTCCTGCCCGCAAACCCACGGGAGCCTACCTTGTTCCGGGAACCATCGCCACGGTAACCGTACCGGAATCGCTGGTCGGCAAAGGATACCAGATCCTTGTGGGTGCACATTCATGGGATCATTCAAACAAACCCAAAGTCCTTAGACTCTATCGAGTCACGGCTCTCTATGACATTGATCGCACCGAAGTAAAGGTCGCCAACCCCTTTGGTGGTGGACTCTATATTGAGGTCCCTGCCAGGGCGGATGCCGGCGTTGTGGAGGTGGACGTGCGAAACGCGGTACGATCACCCTATTTCTCGTGGAAGCCTTTTCACAGGAGCACGCTCGAGGAATGGCAAAAGGTGGAGAGGCTCCATAAGGCGCCCTGGGCGGACTTTCAGTCGGAAATGTACATGATGCAGGTGCCGACCTGTTGGATCTATGCGCTCGACGATCCGGTTACGCTGATGGAAAACTGGGATAAGGCGCTGGGTGTATGCAATGCGCTAATGGGACGCCCGCATCGGTTCGGGCGTGAGGTTCTCTATAATCAGGTCGACTTGCAAATGCGGGGAAAGGCATTTCATCCAGGTTACCCGGCGGGAAATCGAGGCTATGACCCTATGGATGAAACGGACGGGTACAGCCGGAACCATCTTGTGCGCGGCCCGCAGTATGCACACAATTACGAGTTTCATGAGTTAGGGCATGCCTTCCTATTCCCAAAATACGTAGGGGATCAGGAGTCTGCCGTCAATCTTCCACATGTAGCGGTCATGCACCAGGCTTTCGGTGCGGAATTGAATGAGGCCTTCCGGGGTTCTCGACTTGCCGGCGAGGAACCTTTCAAAACCCTCGATACGAGCGCCATAGAATGGATGATGAGCGACAGTTTCGTTGACGACGGTTTCATGAAGGCTGCCGAACGAGCTTACCAGCTCAAGGGCCATGCCAAATATGTTGACATCGCGCGTCTGTTTGGATGGGATGCGCTAGGGAAATTTTTCGCATCAACGCAGCAGGACCACATGGATGGAAAGCCCTGGCCTCGTAATTCTACCGGAGAAGAGGGTGATGCCTACACTCTGCGACTGTCGGAATCAGTGGGCGCGGATCTCCGTCCGCTAATCCATTTCTGGGGAATCCCGATCGTCAATCCGCAAGCGTCTGACGCCGCATTCCGTGCGGCTGGCCTGAACCCATCCACCCGCATCCATGAGCTTCTTGTTCATTACAAAGGACTGATTCCTGCCGATAATGCCGCGTTTCGGGACTACGCCTTCAAATGGTGGGGCAAGGAGCCGCGGACGGACGGCTTCACAACTGAGCGCAACCATGCGGCACGTTGGGCCACCTATGACGAGGCACAGGCCGCCAAGGCGGGAAAAGTCTTACAGGCGATTATTGATCGCTATTTCCCCGTAA
>DIZZ01000262.1:14330-22950 GCA_002428045.1 Verrucomicrobia bacterium UBA6015 | reverse complement strand
ACGACCAGATCGGCCCCGTAGGTTGATCGCAGGGTATGCACGTCGTCCATGGAGCCATCGCTTGTGCTTTGCAGCCGTTCGAGGTTCGTGCTCATGCTAGCACTTTCCGTGTAGGCAATCTCGGCGGCATGGACGAGCCGCAGTTGGGTCTCGGTCAAGCTGTTGGACAAGGAGAGGTTGGCCTGCTCCATGGCCGCGTCGAGCTTTGAAATCAGGCTGGCTTCGCCGCCTGCCGCCGTACGGGCCTCGGCGGTGTACACGACGAGCAGGTCGATCTGGGTGGTCTGGGCCTGCAGGTTGGACAGGCCAAACGCGGCTAGCATCAAAAGGGCGTACAGGGCTTTCATGGTTCGTTTCCTCCTGTCTGTCCGATCTCGTCGATGGACGTAATGATCGGATCACCAGCGGGTGGTGTGGTGTTCGGCACGATGAACGTCGAGCCATTCTGGCTGACAAATATGCTGTAGTAATAGGTCTGGTAAGGCGTCAGGTTCGTGTGCGTGTACAGGCTGTTCGTACCGGTGTACATAAATGCGCCGGATGCGGCGGTCAGCGGATAACCAGCGGTTGAACTGCGGACGTGGACGGTGCGATTGCTGATCCCGGATGCCATTGGATCTGTCCACCTCAACACAACGTTGTTGGTCAGGGCGATCGCTTGGACTTTGAATGGCGTGTTGCCCAGCACCAGGAAGGTGCGGGTGACCTGCGGTGCCGGATCGTATTCCTCATTGCCGGCCTGCACGGCGGTGATCGATACGTTTCCGACCCCGTTGAACGAGAGGTAGGTTCCCCCAGTGATCAAGGCTGGCCCGCTGGCGACACTGAAACTTATCGGAAGTCCCGATGATGCCGTGGCCAGAAGCATCACCGTGTCTGATGTCCGACGTGTTGGCTGCGGGGGAAACGCAATGACTTGAGGTAGCTTCCCGTTGTCGGTGTAAGTGAATCCGTCGGGTTGTTCGGCGATCCCTTGGCTGGAGGAGAATACACGCACATTCCCGACGCCAGCGGTGGCGGCAGTGCCTGCCACGATGACCACCTGCGTGGCGCTCTGGCTCACGATGGACTGGGCACTGATCGCGCCTAACGTGATATTCGTAACGTCCGTCCCGTTTCCGAGGGCCGTGCCACGCAGTGTGACCGTGTAGCCACCGGCTTTCAATCCAGATGCCGGCGTGACGTCGGTCAGCTCGCCCAGCCCGAGCGGCAACGCGATGCTCGCATACGCGGTGATTCCACTGGCGACTCCTGTCGAGGGACTGAATGCCCCCGGATCCGTCGCCCGGTTCACGTACTGGATGGTCTGGCTGGGGTTGTCGATCAGGGCAAAGTCGATCAGTTCGCCGTTTTGGTCATCCGCCAGGGTATCCTGCATGGCGATAAAATACTGGTACCCCCGATCTGGAGTTACCCCCGAGAAGTCAAGGGCAAACGTCGCTGTTACGGCACTGCCTGTTGTGCCATTGAACGCCAGCGATCCGCCGTCCGCACTAAGCGCAGCCCCAGTCCAGGTCTGGGATGGAACCGCCGATCCGGCGGCTCCCTTGCCTACCCGCATGATCATCTGAGACCGTTTGGGGTGGCGGACGGTGAAGCGACCGATACGCGTCGGGGTATACGATGACCGAGCCGTCGATACATACACGCGACTGTTGCTGGCATAATTCCCGTATCCGATGGCGTAGACGCGATTCCCCGGGGCGGGGCCGTTCGTGACCGCGGTCTCATTCTGGAGCGCATCATAGGCCATCCAGGCGTATCCTCCGTTGCCCCATCCGGTGCCCCACGAGTTGGCGATCTTCAGTGCTCCTTTCTCCCCGGCATCGACAACCCCGTTGGTGTTGAGGTCGCACCAAATATCGTCATTATAACCGACGATCGTCATGGCATGACCCCAGTCCAGGGATACGACATGCGTGCAGATCTGCTGCCCGATGTAGGGGGTATCGTTGGTTGTCCCGGGATCATTGGAAACCGCTCCCTGGATCCACCCGTTGTAGCCCCACGGGCTATACGAATCGAAGCCTGCCACATACCCGTTGTCGAGGGCGATTTTCAGGTTGCTCAATCCCGTTGGGGTATGGATGCTTGAAATGGTGTAATGCGCCTGCATCCGGTAGGAAATGGCATTCTGCCAGATATTTGAGTCGAGGCACCAGGGGGTTGCATCACCCGTGCTGCCGGTGTAAGGATAGGCTGACCACAGTGCCGCTCCATGATCCGCCGCCACCGCCATGGCATCGGCAATGTAGCTACCGCTATCGGAACCGCCGTTGATCATGTTGTAGGTCCATTTCGGCGAGAATCGAAAGGTATCCCCGCCTGTCTTTGCATTCCAGCCCCGTGCCAGGGCGGTATTGTGTGTCATTTGATAGTATGTTGATGAAAAGGCCGAACACGATCCCTGGCTACCCTGGTTCCGGATGGGCGGGAAGGCATCCAGCACGCTGTTATCCACCGCCGCCACGGTTTGCGGCGGCGGATCGTTGGTATCGCCCATCAGGGGATACGCGGGTGGAACGTTGCCCTGGGTTACGAACTCCTCACCGAGGCTGGCAATGTCGATGTCAAGCGCCATCCCCGTGGGATCGCCCATACGGGTCAGCAGCCGCTGCCATCCGAGGATGTTGCGCCGGACATAGACGACCTCCTGCGTTAGTTCTGCAAAGCGGGCCTTGGATTCCGCTGTTGGAACGAGCAAGCCGTTCGGGGGTAAGGGATCGTCAGCCGCGCGAACTGCCGTGCCCGTCCATGCCACCACGGTAGCCAGTAGCAACGGTAGGGGAACCTGCCATGGTCTTGGATGATGATTCATGGTTTTCACGGTGTGTTGCCTCCTGTCTGGCCGGTCTCATCGATGGGTTGAATGGGTGGAATAATCGGATCCGCACCGGGCAGGATCTTGTCAGGATCGACCTCGATAAGCAACTGGATTTTGCCCTCTGTGGCGATGGCATAGTGGCCATCGCCAGGCAGGATGATGTTGGCCGTGATGGCATCCTGGTAGTAGCTGAGGATCACTTCGCTCAGGGGCAGCCCCTCGACATGGCCGGTGAATACGCCGCGACCTTTGGCAATTACGCGGTGATTCGTGATGCGCACGGCAACCGTGCGTCCGCCGGGCAGCGGAATGACCAGTTGTCGGATATAATTGCCGGACGGCGACGCCCCGAGAAGCGCTGGAAGGGGTGTCATCTTGACCACCTGGATGGACGCTGCCGGGTACCGATCCATATAGGGTGCCGGATCATCTGGCAAGGCTTCGGCGGAGAGTGTGAGTGTTGAGGTGGGGGGCAAGGATGCCTCGCTAATTGGGCCGGGCGTCGGGCCTCGGGCGTCGGGCGTCGAGGTGTCGGGCGGGGGAAGGGGTAAAGGATCAAGGGTCGAGGGTCGAGGCTCGGGGGGTGAGGGTTGATGGGCGAGGGGATCGCCGGGCGTCGGGTGTCGTGCGTCGGGTGTCGATGGCTTCGCTACAACCGGCGGGCTGAGTGGTTCCGGGGCGCTGAGGCGGCTTGCTGTGCGTACGGCGAGCCAGGCCATCCCTAGGAGGGTGGCCAGCAGCAGGAACGGCAGTACATAGTTAGGCTTGCGCATGCTTCGTTTTCCTTATTGCCTAGGGAGGCGGAGCCAGCCAGTTGGTTCCGTCATGGGTAACCCAGATGGTGTAGAAGCTGGGAACATTCGGCGTCAGGCCGGTATGGTTGAAGACCTGGGCACTGCCCTGATAGACCTCCGTTCCGTCTAGTGTTGTGGCCGGGTAGTTCACGGTGCTGTGATGCAGTTTCACCTGTGTGGCAGACATGCCGATATTGGTTGGGTTGATCCAGCGCAGGTAGACATTATTGGTCATGGCGACGGCCTGGATCCAGAACGGCTCGTAGATCCGATGAATGTAGCGGTTGGTCGCCTGGTTGTTCTCCAGCATGATTTCCTCGATGGCCGAATCGCTGTTGATATAGGCACGGAAGGTGTTGGTGACCATGTTCGTTGGCAGCGAGAAAGCGGTGAATTCAATGATTTCGCTTGCCCCCGGGGCGATCGAACCGACGACCTGCGAGAGGTCTCCAGAAGCCCCGCTCGGGGCGTATGCCGCACGGTTCAGCCAGACGGAGAGCAAACCGGCACTCCCGGTGGTTGTTCCGATGTTGCTGACTTCGACGGAGGCCAGGAACGGCACGAGCCTGATTTGTATGTCGCTGATGACAAAGTCGGGCAGGTTCGGGACATCAAACTGGGCACCGGCGGTGAATTGGCTGCCCGCATAGCCGCTGTCGATGGCCTGGACGCCCCAGACGATGGTTTCTCCAGCGGGTAGGTTGCGCACGGTCCATTGACGGCGCAACTGGGTGTTGCCCATTCCAGAGAGTCGCCGCTGGCCGGTTGTCAGGTCGGCATGGGGGCTCATGATGGCGATGGGGTTGTTGGTTGTACCCACATACAGATTGTAGGAAAGCCCGTTGGCAGGGGTCTTTTCGTCGGCCGCCGGATCCCAGCTCAGGATGACCTCGTTACCGTTGGTCAGCACGGCCGATAGCCCGGCGGGTGCGGTCAGGGGTGCCTGGTTGGACGATATGGCCAGATTGCGGTACAGGGCGGTGACGTAGCCGTTGGTGGACAGCCCGGCGAGGGCGATGTCCAGATCGCCGTCATGGTCCATATCTCCAACCGTCATGGCTGAGCCTCGCAATCCGGGCAGGTTGGCTGGCATCGCACTGAGCACCCCGGCGGCATTGGTGTAGATCTGGACCTTGCGTTGATCAAGTGCCCCCGCCCCCGAGGCGATCAGGTCGTAGCGGCCATCGTTGTTCATGTCGCCCCATTTGCAATCGCCGAGCCAAAGCGGCTCAATCACGCTGCTGGCAATGCTGAACAGTCCAGTGCCGCCACTGTACTGGTAGACCGTGCTGGCGAGACCGTTGGCATCATAGCCCGTCAGGGCGATATCCAGCATACCATCGGTGTTCAGGTCGCCGACGGCCAGTCCGCCAAGGTTGACCCCCGCCACCGCCCCGATCGGTTGGTTGGTGAAGGTACCGCTCGTGTTCCTGTAGAGGCGTGTAACCGGGGTGGTATTATCATTGCCGGTGAGCATGAGGTCGAGCCACCCGTCCTTGTCGACGTCGATCCATGCTGCACGTCCGTCCCGGACCGGCAGCAGGTTGAAGGACATCGCCTCGAACTCGTCATTGCCGTTGTTGCGGTAAATCCTGCTCACCATGGAGGACTGGGTGCTGCCTGATATGAACAGATCCAGATCGCCGTCGTTGTCGTAGTCGCCCCAGATCAGGCCGCCGGTGTAGGCCCCTTGCAGGGTGGCGTTGATGTTGGCGAAGGTTCCGTCACCGTGGTTACGGAAGATGGCGGTCAGGACCCCGTTCGAGGAGATGCCGCACAGTGCCAGGTCAAGCCAGCCGTCGTTGTTGTAATCGCCCCAGGCAACGCCGCCGGATTGGAGTCCGGGCAGGTTGGCATTGATGTTGGTGAATCGGCCCATGCCCAGGTTCTGGTAAATGTCCGAGTACCGGTTCGTACCATCGAATCCGAGCACCGTCAAGTCGGGCAGTCCGTCGTTATTGAAGTCGCCCCACTCGATGGCGGATGAGCCGACGCGACGCAGGGTGGCCTGGATATTGACAAAGAGGTTGGAGATTGAACAATCGCCACGGATGGCGAATTGGTAGATGGCATTGGTGTTGTAGATGTCGTCGCTGTAGATTGACACCCGGGCGGTGCGGGTGGTGGCCATGCTCGGGAAGAAGCTGATCTCGAAGTCCAGCGTCCCGCCGGTGGCGAGCGTGGCGGCGGCGGGCTGGCGGGTCACGATGAAATCCTCGGGGTTGGTCCCGCCGATGACGACATAGGGGGTGCCGGTCAGGGTTAGCGCGTAGGTGCCTGCGTTGGTGATGGTGAAGGTTTGGGTCAACGCTTCGGTTACGCAGAGGCCGAAGTCGGTGCCGTCCGCCAGATCCGGTGTCATGTCATTGTTGGCAATCCGGAGATCATCGAGGCCCGTGACCTGCATCTCCGGCTCCACGCCCCGGCCCAGGACGGCAAAGCGATAGGGATCGTTGACGGCATCGCTGTCGAAACGCAGCAGGGTCGCTCGATAGCCGAGTGCCTGCGGGGCGAAGACCACCCGGGTGGTCGCGATGTTGCCGGGCTCGACCGAAAGCGGGAAGGCGGATGGGTCCGATACCGCGAAATCACCAGCGTCCAGGTTGGTCGTGGTGATGGCGCTGATGTTGAGGATTGCGGTGCCATTGTTTGTGATGATGTAGGCGTGCTGCATGGTGTCGCCGCTGGTGAGGCGGACATCGCCGAAATCGGTGCCCTGGGCGATCAGCGGGTTGACCGATTCATTCGTGATGACCGTATAGCCATTCGTCGCCAGCGCCAGCATCGAGGCTTGGACGCCCTCGCCGGATAGCCATAGCGCATACGGATCATCGTCAGGATCGTTGCTGGCGACAAAGAGCAATGAACGGCGCGGTCCGATGGATCGGGGATGGAACTCGACCTCGAGGGTTCCGGCGGTGCCGGCGGCAAGCGGTGCCGCGGGAAAGGACAGCACCTGCCAGTCGCCGGTATTCCCGCCCTGCATGGACCAGCCGCTGACCACCAGGGGATTATTGCCTTGATTGGTGATGCCGAACGTGCGCGTGAATGCCCCGGTCAGGACATGCGCCTGACCGAAGTCGGTACCGCTGCCAGCATCCTGCGTGAAGGCCCCGTTGACCAGTTCTGCGGCATTGGTGCCGAGAATGCGAATATCCGGGGCGGACATGCCGCCATTGTTGATGAGGCAATCCGTCAGCAGGACGTGGCTGTTGATCTTTACCGTTGATTCGGTTTCCGTCTGGTTGTAGGTGAAAAGACCATTGCTGACGGTGCAGGCGTCCAGCCAGGCACCGCCTGCCGTGTAGCCGATGTTGCCGGCGACACGGATGTTCATCTGGGTGCCGCCGCCTGCGTACAGCCCTCCTCCAGAGGTGGCGGACACGGAGCCCGTGGCGGCCGTGGCACCGCGCCGTAGGGTGAACCCGTCCAGGATGCCGTTGGTCATGTAGAGTGCACGGACGGCGTTTGCCCCGAGGTTGGTGGCGGTCGTGTGGAAGGCCCCCTCGATGACGGTATTGCTGTAGCCGTTGACACTGCGCAGCGTCAACGGGCGGGTTATACTAACGCGCGCATTATACCCACCCGCCACGAGGGAACCGGTGCGGTAGACCCCGTTGGTGACCCAGATGACGGCGTTATTCGGCGCTGCGCTGATCGCGGCCGCCAGGTTGGTCGCGGCCGTCTCCCAGGTGCTGTAC
The DNA here is from genome assembly GCA_002428045.1 of Verrucomicrobia bacterium UBA6015. Classification (GTDB taxonomy): domain Bacteria; phylum Verrucomicrobiota; class Kiritimatiellia; order UBA8416; family UBA8416; genus UBA8416. Next base: position 15,631 of record DIZZ01000262.1, on the reverse strand, counting down.
GGCGCGGTGTGCGATCCCCAGTGCGAGACGTAATGCACCTGTCCGGACGCGAGGCGTCCGGTGCACAGGAGCATTACCGCCAGCATGGGTATTGTTCGCATTATTCACGCCTGCCTAGGTGTTCGCTATTGGGTATATTCCACGGACCACCACAAGTTGGTCCCCGTTGAGAAGTTGGTGGCAACGATGCCGATCCGGTAGCCGTTGCTGAGCCAGGAGGATGACCACGTGGTGGAGGCCGTTCCGGTACTGCTGGCCTGGAAGGATCCGACGACGGTATAGGTGCCCCAGGCATCGTTCCATTTGGAACGGACGATGTTGACGTCGGCCGTCCCCTCGTCCGTTTGCACCCTGGCGGTTTTCAGTTGGCCGTTGGTGTAGACCAGCGGCGTCCAGAATACCGTGTTGGAATAGGTCCGGAAATCCACGGGACCGCCGCCCTCCGTCTGTATCCGGGGAGGGAGGTTGGTCCATATCTCGGTGGCGATCTGCAGGGAATTCGCCCGCAGGATACGCACGTGATTGGTCCCCAGCCCGTCCTCCACCGAGGCGTTGGCCTTTAGCAGGATGATCCCTGCCGCCACGATGGTCGGCAGGAATCGCTGTTTGATGTTAGCTCTGGTCATAATACGCCTTGATTATAGCGGGGCAGGAACGCTGCGGAACATCTCACGCCAGACACTACCGTCGTAGATGAACTGGATCAGGTTGCCGTTCTTGAGCGAGAACGAGACCCCGCTGTTCAGCGACAGCCCTGTGCCATCATCGAATTTCAACGTGTTGGTGTCCGACGTTCCCTGCAGTGTCAGGATCTGTCCGGTGGTGCCGGCTGCAATCTGCGGGTTGACTGTGAGGTCGATCGGACCGCCATCGCCGCGGACGCGCAGGTAGGGCTGCTGGATGTGGGTGGCGGTAATGCCGGTTCCTGCGACAATGTCAAGCACGGCGGACTGCGTCATGACGATACCGCCAGCGAGTGTGGTCTTGGCCGTGATGGTGACCGTGTCGGCCGCGATGCTGTTGCCAAGGGTGGTGTTGCCCTGTGCCGAGAGGTCTCCGAGTGTCGCGATATTGCCGCCTGCATTGACGGCACCCTCGATGCCTGCGCCGCCTTGAACGACTAAGGCCCCCGTGTCCTTGTCGGTCGACGCGGTCGTTGCCGACAGCGTTGTGATGCCGCTTATTCCTGCGGTGCCGCCGACGGTGAGGTTGTTGGTTACCCCGAGGGCGCCGCCGACAAACAGGTTCTTTTCAATGCCCGCGCCACCGTCGACGATCAGTGCGCCAGTATTCTTGTCAGT
>DIZZ01000262.1:0-14292 GCA_002428045.1 Verrucomicrobia bacterium UBA6015 | reverse complement strand
GTGTTGGTCCAGGCGGTGCCGGTCCAGCGCAGGGTCTGGCTCGCTGCTGCACCGTTTGCCACCGAACTGGTCAGCTTGTCATCGACATACTTCTTCGTCGATGCCTGCATGTCCGTGGTCGGCGTGGGCACGACCGGCGAGGAGCTGAACGTCTTGACGCCAGCAAGGGTCTGGTCACCGGTGGTACGGACGACGGTTGTGTTAACCGCCAGCGCACTGCCGGCGCCACCGGTCAATCCATCGCCAGCCGCGGCTGCCGCGATACGGATATCGCCGCCGTTGACTTCAAGGCCGGTGCCGGTAAAGGCGGTCGGATTCGCCGCGATCGACAATCCGGTCAGCGTGATGCCATCACCCGCTGTATAGGTTCCCGGCGAGGCGAACTGGGCGAACGTGATATCGTCCGATCCAATGGCCGCCGCCGGCGTGGTACATACCCATGCGGATCCTGCATTGGCTGTGCCGTGCGTCACGAAGACGGCAGCCCCTGCCAGTTCCGCGGTCAGGTTCATGTCTTCCGCACGCACTGGCGCACCGCTGGCCTGGACGACGTAGATGCCGTTCACGGTCACGGCGGTCTGGGCCTTGATCAGGATCCGGTCGCCGGTCGTCAGGGCGACGCCGTCGATAGTCTGGCCGTTGGCAAAGGCCGTAGCCAAGGTTCCGTTCGCCGTGGAGGCCGCCTTGACCGCCGTCTTCCACGAGAGCCCGTTGATGGCGCTGTCAACGTATCCCTTGGTGGCTGCATCCGTTGCCGCCGACGGGGTCGCCAGGCCGGTGACCTTGTAGGTGGTGTCCATGTTCAGATCACTGGCCGCCTTGGCCGTAAAGGTGATCGTGTCGGTGCCCGCATTACCCAGGGTGGTGTTGCCGTTGGCGATCAGGTTGCCTGTGGCGGTGATGTTGCCCCCTGCCGTCAGGTTCCCGGTGGCGGCAATCGCGCCGCCGGCATTGATCGCGCCTTCGACACCCACGCCGCCCTCGACAACCAGTGCGCCGGTGTCCTTGTCGGTCGATGCTGTCGTTGCCGACAGCGTCGTGATGCCGCTAATTCCTGCAGTCCCGCCAACGGTGAGGTTGTTGGTTATCCCGAGCGCACCGCCGACATAGAGGTTCTTCTCGATGCCTGCGCCGCCTTCCACGATCAGTGCGCCGGTATTCTTGTCGGTCGACTGGGTCGAGCCGGTGACGACCACATTCGAGCTGGCATCCACCGTCAGTCCGGCGGTATTGGTCCAGGCCGCCCCCGTCCAGCGCAAGGTGTCGCTGGCCGTCGTGCCGCTGGCCACCGAGCTGCTGAGTTTGTCGTCGACATATTTTTTGGTTGACGCCTGCATGTCCGTGGTCGGGGTGGGGACGACCGGCGAGGAGCTGAACGTCTTGATGCCGGCAAGGGTCTGGTCACCGGTGGTACGGACGACGGTGGAATCCACGGCGACGGCATCGGCCGCGACGCTGATACCGCTGCCTGCCCCGACGGCCAGGGCGCTGCCTGCCCCACCGGTCAACCCGTCACCGGCGGCAGCCGCTGCCAGGCGCAGGTTGTTCGATCCATCGCCCTCAAGACCGGTGCCCGCTACATCGGTCACGTCCACTGCGAACTGCAGTCCGGTGAGGTCCAGTCCGTCGCCCGCCGTGTAGGTGCCAGGCGAGGCGAACTGTGTGAAGGTCAGTGTATCGGTTGCTACGGTAGCGGTCGGCGTCGTGCAGACCCAGGCGGACCCCGCGTTCGCGGTGCCCTGGGCGACAAACACGGCGGCTCCAGCCAGCTCGGCGTTCGCATCCAGATCCAGCGCACGCGTCGCGACACCGGCATTCACAACATAGATACCGTTCTGGCTTCCCGTGGTCTGGCTCTTGACGAGGATACGGTCATTCACGGCGAGCGTGATGCCGTCAACGACCACGGCATTCAGGGTTACCCCGAGGCTCAGGTTGGCGGTTGATGCCGCCTTGACCGTCGGTTTCCACGACAGCCCGTTGATGGCCGTGTCAACGTACAGCTTGGTGGCCGCATCGCCGCTCGCGGTAGGGGCTGCCAGGCCGGTGACCTTGTAGGTGCTGTCCATATTCAGGTCGCTGGCGGCCTTGGCGGTGAAGGTAATCGTATCGGTGCCGGCATTACCGAGTGTGGTATTCCCGCCAATGCCCAGGTTGCCGCCGGCATTGATCGCGCCCTCGACGCCCACGCCGCCATCGACAACCAATGCACCGGTATCCTTGTCGGTCGATGCCGTTGTTGCCGACAGCGTCGTGATGCCGCTAATTCCTGCAGTCCCGCCAACGGTGAGGTTGTTGGTTATCCCGAGCGCACCGCCGACATAGAGGTTCTTCTCGATGCCTGCGCCGCCTTCCACGATCAGTGCGCCGGTATTCTTGTCGGTCGACTGGGTCGAGCCGGTGACGACCACATTCGAGCTGGCATCCACCGTCAGTCCGGCGGTATTGGTCCAGGCCGCCCCAGTCCAGCGCAAGGTGTCGCTGGCCGTCGCGCCGCTGGCTACTGAGCTGCTGAGTTTGTCGTCGACATATTTCTTGGTCGACGCCTGCATGTCCGTGGTCGGTGTGGGTACGACCGGTGACGACGTGAACGTCTTGACGTCGGCAATCGTCTGTGCCCCGTTCGTGCGAATGACTGACGAATCCACAGCCACCGCATTGGCGGAGACCGTGATGCCACTGCCTGCGCCGACGGCCAGGGCGCTGCCCGCGCCACCGGTCAAACCGTCGCCAGCGACCGCCGCAGCCACCTTGGCGGCGGTGACGGCCGCATCCTGGATCATGTCCGTGGTGACCGAGTTATTGGTCAGCGCAATGCTGGCCACATCCGTCCAGTTGCTGATGGCCGTACCATCGAGGATGATATCGCTATAAACCTTTAAGTTGCGGACGTGATTCGTCCCCAGCCCGTCCTCGACGGCCCATGTGCTCGTTATGCCTGCCAATATAAAGGCCAGAGCTAATCTGATCGCTTTCCGTTTCATTTTGTTTCCTTCTTTCCCGTGTTGTGTCCTATTGTTGATACGTTCTAGGTGAACGCTTTCCCAGGCTTGATTAAAGGCCGCCTGCCACCGTGTTTCCTGTTGGTTATACATTATCCTGTTCCTTCCTGGTTCATGGTATCTGCTCCGGTTAATTCCATCGGTTCAAACTGCGATTGATCTCAATCCAGTTGGTTGTACTGTCGTCGAAAATGAATTGAATGGTGTCGAACTCGCCCAGGCTGAAAGGTTGTTCCATATTGGTGCGCAAGCCGTTGCTATTAACAAGCGTCACCCGGACAGAGTTGGCGACGCCTTGCAGCGTAATCAACTGCCCGGGGCTGCCGGGGGCGATCTGGGGGGTGCCGAGTGTGACCGGGACGGTGTCGCCGCGAATGCGGAGGTAGGAACCGGCAGGCTGGATGGTGGCGCCCTGGGTCAGGATCTGGTCGCGCCGCGTCAGGGCGACGCGATTGGCCTGCAGGAGATTGGTGCTGATGATGCTGCCCGTGACATGCAGGTTGGAGTTGACCTGCAGACTGCCGTCGATATAGACATTGCCCCAGCCGGATGTTGTCGCCGTGGATCCGGCCACGTTGGTGCCAAATACGGTGAACCCGCCAACCTGTAGATCCGGTTGCGTCTTGGATCCACCCTCTGCGGCAAGCAGGGCCAGGGGAATGGCCAGCATGACCGCCAGGCAGACGCCCGTAAAGGTCGCAGCCAGGACGCGATGGCGTCTGGCCGTACCTGTTCGACCGCCGGAAAACAATGTTGTCGCCTTAGGCTTCAATCGCTTGCACTCCCGATCGTGAAAGGGTTGTGAATCCAAACTTGATAAAATACAACCAACCAATGGGATATTAGCATGGAAAATGCCAGTCTGCCAATCTTAATCTTTGCGGCATTTTTTGCCTTGATGTGCATTTTTTGCCGATCAGGTGCGGGCGGTCCGGTCTTAGTTGTAGAATTGGTTGGTGGTGTGGATAACATGGTTTTGCTCCAGATCGGTCAGGGAGGGGAACAGGGGCAGGCTTAGCGCGTGCTGGTAGTAGGTTTCAGCGTTCGGCAGGTCACCCTTGCACCAGCCGAGGTCGCGATAGTAGGGCATCAGATGCAGCGGGATATAGTGAACCTGGGCGAAGATGCCGTGGGCTCGCAAGTGCTGGTAGAGGGCGTCGCGCCGGTCGAATTCCGCCACAAACAGGTGGCAGGCGTGCCCGTCGAGCGGGGCGGGCGGGCGGATCAGGAAGGGTTTGCCAGCAAAAGCCTCCCGGTAGCGCTCGGCTAGGAGCCGCCGCCGTGCCAGGTTCCCGTCCGCTCGTTTCAACTGGCTGATGGCCAGCGCGGCCTGGATGTCGGTAAGTCGGTAGTTATAGCCGAGTTCCTGCATCTCGTAGTACCAGCCGCCATGGTTTTCCAGCCGTTTGGCAGGATCCTGCTGGATGCCGTGGCAGCGCAGATTGCGTAGCCGGTCGGCGATGTCGCGACGCGCGGTCGTGATCATCCCGCCTTCGCCGGCGGCGATGTGCTTGACCGGGTGGAATGAAAAGATGGCCGCCTCGGCAAACGCGCCATTGCCACAGCGTTGCACCGTGCCACTGGAATCCGTAAAAAAACCGCCGGGGGCGTGGCAGGCATCCTCGATCAGCCAGCATCCATGGGCATTCGCCAACGATTTAAAGGTTTCCATATCAACGGCTTGCCCTGAAAAATCAACGGGGATTATGCCGCCATAGGTGCCGCGTGGGGCAGCATCTAGTACCGCTTTCACGCGGAGGGGATCCAGCAGGTAGGTATCGGGATCGATATCGGCAAAGACCACGTCGCCTCCCGCGTAGCGGATGCAATTGGCTGTGGCGGCAAAGGTGATCGGGGTCGTGATGACCTTCTGGCCGGGTTGCACGTTCATCGCCATGGCACAGAGGTGCAGCGCTGCGGTTCCATTGGATACTGCCACGGCATGGGGAACGCCGATGTAAGCGGCAAAGGCCGCCTCGAACTCGGCAATCCGGGGCCCCTGCGTCAGGAAATCCGAACGTAATGCCGCGACGACGGATTCGATATCCGCCTCGGTGATCTCATGCCGTCCGTAGGGGATGGTTTTCATGTCGTTATGGGGATGCCCCGTTCCTCGGCCCATTCCCTGGCCTCTGGCAGGTCGAGGGCGGCGATCATGCGGCCGAGCTCGCCGTTCTTGAGCCATTCGGTATTGTTGTCGCTGCCGTAGTAAAAATCTGTCGGACAGTGCTTTCCTCCACGCGCCAGACAGTCTTCCTCCTTGATTGCCCAACTGGGTAGCGACTGCTGCGGGAGGATCACGAAATGCGTCTTGAAGGCGATCGTCGAACGGCCGTCGTCGACATGTACCATGACCTCGTGCAGCTTCTCGCCCGGGCGAATGCCCACTTCCCGCCGCTCGCACTCGGGGGCAATGGTTTTGGCCAGTTCCTCGAGATTCATGCTCGGAATCCGGGGTACGAAAATCTCGCCCCCGGCCATTTCGCGCAGGGCGTTGAACACCAGCCAGGCCCCTTGCTCGATCGTGATCCAGAAGCGAGTCATGCGGGTATCGGTAATGGGCAGGACGCCCTTTTTGCGCTCGTTCAGGAAGAACGGGACGACACTGCCGCGGCTGCCGACCACATTGCCGTAACGCACGACCGCCAGCCGGGTGGGCTTTTTGCCGCTGTAGTTGTTGCCGGAAACGAACAGCTTATCGGAACAGAGCTTGGTGGCTCCATACAGGTTGATCGGGCTGGCGGCCTTGTCCGTGCTGAGCGCTACCACCTTCTTGACGCCATTGTCCAGGCAGGCATTGATCACATTCTCGGCCCCCATGACGTTGGTCCGGATAAACTCGAAGGGGTTGTATTCGGCGGCTGGAACATGCTTAAGCGCGGCTGCATGAATGACATAGTCAACGCCATGCAGAGCCCGGCGCAGGCGCTCGCCATCGCGCACATCGCCAAGGAAAAAGCGTACCCGCTTCTTGTGCTCGGCGGGGATGCCCGCCTGCATCTGGTACTGCTTGAACTCATCCCGGCTCAAGATAATGACACTGGCGGCCTGGCTTTTCTCCAGCAGGATCCGGGTCAAGGCATGCCCGAGCGATCCCGTTCCGCCAGTGATCAAGATGCGCGATCCCTTCAGGAAATTCAATGGTTCGGCGTACGTCATGATGGTATCCTATCGTTCATTCTCGTTTCGTGCCAGCTCAATCCCAAGCTCCGTCAGGATAGTTAGCAGGTGCCGTGCCACAGAAGGAAGGGCAGCAACATTGACCGATGGAAGTCCCGTCTCTACCCCTCATCCCATCGCCCAGTCATCGGATATCAGGCGTCTCCACATCAATCGTCTGTGGCGGTCGCTTCCTTGCGGCGACGTTCCCGGTCAGGTACCGCCACAGGGTGAGGACTTCGCGACGGATGGCGTGGGTAGCACGCTTGAGGTCGTACCAGAAGGCCCGGATGGGATCGGCCCTGCCTTCCCGTGACCTCTCAAGGGACGACAAACAGACTTGAGACACGATTCTTGACCCCATCGCCAGTGCTGTATATCAGTTGTTTTTCACGGTTTACTTCCAGTACCGCACCGCCCGTCGATCCGCCGTGCCCACCCCAGTTCGTGAACAGGATGTTGCCATTATCCAGGACCCATAGACCGGCGATGAACCCAAGCTGGATGCCAGGCAGATCCCCCTGCTTGAGTTCCCATACCATCGCGTTATCCTGGTCCACTTCGATCAGGCGGTGCTCATCCCCACAGCCCAGAAGCGTATTGCCATTCTCAAGTCGCCAGGCCGCATAACGACCCGACGGAAAGGTGCGCATCAGCGTGCCATCGGCACGGTACTCCCTCGATTTACCACCGCCACATTGCTGACTGGTAAGATACGTGCCGGCGGCTGTCTTTCGCACTTGCCGGAACGAACTATGCGCCCCGACCTGGCCTTCAACCTCAATCACCTTATGTTCCTTGCCTGTTGAATCCACTTCCGCGATGTAGGACCGCGTTTTGGACGAGTAACCAACCAGATACCGATCTTGGCCGAGTGGCTGACAGGTATGACATTCACTGCCTTCCGGGGCGGCGACCGACCAGACAACCTCGCCCCCCTTGCCTGACTGGTAATCCGGCTTGATCTCCTGGAAGCCATGCTTGGTGGAATACAGGATATTACTATTCCCCAACATCCAGATATCCGACGATTCCCTGCCGTCCTCCATCTCCCACGCCACCGTCTTGTCTGCATTTAGCAAGAGAATCCTACCCAGTCCGCAACCGCCCAGTAGAAGCCGGTGGCCTGCATCATCCGCAAGACCAACAAACGGCAGGCCAAACGCAAGCACCATCGCAACCATGATATTCTTCATTTTATTTCCTTGTGTCTATTCGACGGTGATGATTTTAGGCATGAACATCTGCCGGTTGCGTGTGAATTGGTCGAAGCCAGCAGCCGTATCCTGGGTAGGATAGCGTTGATGCAGGAGCGTGAACAGAGTTTGGGCCTCGTCGGGATTATGATAGAACACCAGCAGTGCAATCGATCGGCGCAGGAAATTGGCAAAGCCCTCGTTGGCGACCGGATCATCCGGCAGTGCCTCCTCAAACGCACGAATGGCTCCAGGCAGCAGGGGTAAGGCCGTTGCAATGACCATGAAACGCCCTTGCGGTTCCGTGGTCATGGTCCCGCTCTCGACGAGGGTGGCGAGGCATTGATACATCATCCGCTGACACAGGACGGTGGTCTTTGTGTCGGTTGCACGGGAACGCCCGACGTAAGCCCAGTAGATGGCATGCGCTTCGGGTATGCGCCAATCCAGGGGACCATAGCTGGTTTCGAGTGCCTGCATCGTCGCCAAGTCCATCTTGAATTCGTGACTGAGCACATCGCTGTCGGCGGTCTCCAGCCTGCCGTCGCGGCAGGCGGCCTGCATGATCTGCCGTGCCCACATGTATTTGTAGTAGTCGGCGGACTCGTCGGCAATCCCGCCGATCTTGTGCTGGAAGAGCATTCCGAGTTCCAGGCAGATCGAGGAATCCTGTCCCGTGGCCGGAAGTCCGCGGTCGCGTAGCAGGTGCAGTCCATTCTGCACCCAGCGCCACCGCCCCGGTTTGTCGGGCATCAGGATGCTGACGTTGTAGGCCATGTTCCACGCCTGCAAGGCCCACACGGACGTGTGCTGCGGTTCAAGGGCGGTGATCCAGTCGGCAAGCTGCACGAGTTCGAAATAGCGTCCCTGCTCCTGTAATACGGCGGCGCGGATCCAGAGCATATCGTTGATCAGCCCTCTAAAGCCACCCAGGAAAACGGTGATCAGAGCCACGGACGGCGGCAGGTTCGGAGACGAGGTATATGCCGATCCGCGTGCGGTGGCGAGTCGTTCGCCAAGGAGGGCGGTGGCCGCGAGCAGTGCCGCCACGCACAGCAGGGGTGCCCTTCTCTTTAACCAACGCGTCATTAGAAAAACTCCTTGCGTGATAACTGGGCGGCACCGACGGCGGCCAGCAGCACCGGCAGTGCCGTCAGCAGAATGACGACGGCCAGCAGGAGCTGGTGGTTGCTGATGTGATAGGCATTGGCAAAGGCACTTAAAGGCAGCAGGGTATTGATGTTTTCGGTGGACTGATCCAGCCGCACCAGCAGCATTTCGCCAAAGCGCCCGACGGCGGTTCCGGCACCGCTTGGACCGTGGCTGTGATTGGGCTCCGGGAGGCTGGCAAAGGCTTTGGACAGGGTGATTGCAAACAGCAGCGCAAACGCGGTAAACACCGTCACGGGCATTGAAAAGAGCGTTCCAAGGGTCAAGGCCAGTGCTGCCGCCGCCCCCAGGAAGCAGAAAAGCACGAAAAAAGTGCGACATAGATTGGATCCAAAGGAGCTGACGGCGCGTAGCAGGACGACCGGCTCCTGCGGATCGAAGAACACGGTGACGGCGGATTCCGCTGGATTTGAAAAGGTGAGGGTTAACGGGCCGGATGGAAGATCAGGAGGCAGGGAAAGGGAACGCTGATGCATCCCGTCCTGGATCGGCCCGGTGGGCTGTTCAACGATGTCGCCCGACGCGGTTTTCACGATCCAGCGCCCATTCAAGGGGACCCGCTCACGGCCATCGCAGCGGAAGTGGAAGCGCAATGACCAACGGCTCGGATTCTGGGCCGTGTTGCGGGGCTCGTCAGGAATCGGGAATGTCCATGTAAAAGAGCGTCCGGGAACGACACGGAACGTCTCCTGTTTGAGGGTCGTGAAGATTTGGCTAATGGATGGAGCGGCATCAGCCGATGTCATCTGCAACGCCGCATGGCGTGCTGTGGCTTGCTGGAAGAGGGCCTGGTGATCCGGACGAAACACCCGGTGCCCGTGCAGGGGAGAGGCCTCGGCATAGGGGCGGTTGATGACCGTCACGGCGGCAAGGTAAACTGCAGCGGCCAGCAACAACAGGGCGGCATTGAACGCCAGCATACCAAGCCACTTGCCAACCCAGAGGCAAGCGGGAGACACCGGCTTGGTGATGACCGACGTCAACTCACCTGTTGTGATCTCGTGCGCGGTTAGACTGGCACCGAGCCAGAGCGTACCCGCCAGCAGGATGCCGAACACGATGGCCGGTGGATAAGTGAAGACCAATTGGATAAGGCCGTGATGAGTGCCATCCCCCCGCAGCAGGAATGGGCTCCCGCCAGCCATCGCCAGAATCGCGGCGGTCAGCCACCATGCAGCCCGGTTGTTGAACGTCTGGCGCAAGGTCAGACGGATGAGGACAAGCATGGCGGGTAAATAATTCATGATGAGGGTTGGCCGACCTGTTCAACAACCTGGGTAAAATAGGACTCCAGGGCGCGGTGCGGGTGATCCATCAGTGCTGCGGATCCGGTGATGGACAGGAAGGACTCCTGCAACGACTCGCACTGCGCCGTCGTGAGCACCCCGGTGGTGAAGCGGTGCTGTTCGCGCTGCTCAAGCATCTCGGCAAGCCGCCCTTGGGCAACGACACGCCCCTGATGCAGGATGCAGACCGACTCGCAGAGGTCCTCGATGTCGGCGAGCAGGTGCGACGACACCACCACCGTTCGACCGGACTGCGCCCGTTGCCGCAGCAGTTCCTTGACCTGGCGGCAGCCCGCCGGATCAAGTCCCGCCGTCGGTTCATCGAGGATCAAGAGCTCGGGATCATTCAGCAGGGCCTGTGCCAGACCGATGCGGCGTTTCATCCCTTTTGAGAACTCGCCGACCGGGCGATGGGCGTCGCGGATCAGCCCGACGGTATCCAATAGCGTATCGGCTCGCCGGGAGGCCTCGCGTCCCGAATACCCGAAAAGCCCGGCGTAGAAGCGCAGGTTATCGCGTCCGCTTAGAAATTCGTAAAAGCCGTCGGTTTCCGGTAGATAGCCGATGCGACGGCGCGTCTGTAGTGATGTCGGGGAATCCCCGAGAATGCGGATACACCCGCTGGAGGGATGCAGGAGGCCGGTCATCAGCCGTAGGGTGGTTGTCTTGCCGGATCCATTCGGTCCTAGCAGGCCGAAGACGGTGCCGGTTGCCACCTGGAAGCTCACCTCCTTGACGGCAGTCACGGTGATCCGCTGCCAGAAGTCGCGGAACTGTTTGGTCAGGGCAATCGTTTCGAGGGCGGTCTGTTTCATGCATGCTCCGAGCGGTTGAATAGGTGAACGCCGAGGATCAGGATCGCGGTGATATAGCAGAAGGCATATAGCCACAGGGCTCCCGGCATGGGGGGCGGAACAAGTCCGGAGGCGGACGTGGTCCAGAACGCCTGCCAGTCGGGCACAATCGCCATGGATAGCCAGCGCAGCGGACTGCTGCCAGCCGGGGATATGCCCGGAAGCGTCAGCCCCAGCGCCAGGATCAGCAATCCGGCGGCACCGACGGAGACCGGCTTCAGTAGCAAGGCCAACACCTGGGTCAGGGCGGCGAACATCAGCAATGCCAGACCGATGCGCAGGGCGGCGGTGAGGATGGCGACATCAAGCGTGTATGCAGGGGGGGACTGCCACGCGCCAAGCCGGTTGTAGAAGCCGCTTGATCCGGCGGTCACGATCAGCAAAAGAGGCAGCAGGACAAACACGGACGCATGAAACGATGCATTCCGAAAACGGTTGAGCAATGCCCCGAGGAGGCAAGCCAGGATGGCACTGGCGACGGCGATGGTGGCGGTCGTGAAGTCGATACAATAGCCTGTGGCCGGGGAAAATGCCTCGGCGATCCGCATCGCCAGCAGCGTGGCGGTGGCGGTCGTGACGCAAAACAGGGCCAGTCCGCCAGCGATCCCGGCATAGCGCGCCAGAAATAGCAGCGTCGGGGATACGGGTTTGGCGAGTGTCAGCGCCTCGGTGCCCGATGCCCGAGCGCTGCCCGTGATGGCGCAGGCGGCATACGCGGCAAAAACGATACCTGCCACGAACTGGAAGGCCAGCCCCCCGTCCTGCGCCAGCCGGGCAGCGGTATTGCCGAACGTGTGGGCAAACGCCAAGGGCAGTAGCAGGGTCAGGAGCGCGGTCGCCAGCGAGAGCAGCAGGCACACCGGATTACGGAGTAGCACCCTGGCATGAATCAACGCCAATCTGATGAAAAGGAAAATCATGTCGCGCAGTCTGCCATGTTCCGGGATGGGTATCAACAACATGTTATCGGGAACCGCTGCATCACAGCGGATCGATCCTTTTCGAGGAAGAGCAGTTTAAGGTTGGGGCCCGCATCCATCGTGAAATAGACAAGGAGGCCATCCTGCCGGGCTTCCCAGACCTGACGCATCGCCGCCAGGGAGGATTCCTGCCAGTACAGCACGGGCGGGCGGGCAGCCATCATGGTGGCGTGCATGGCCAGGGCATTGGATTCGGCAGCCCCGCCGAGCGCATCGACATCGCGGCTGTCAATCGCCTGGCGAATCTCGACCAGGTCGCTGGCCACCTTTGCCGACCAGGCCGCATAGAGGGCTGAGGTTTCCACGGTGCGACGCATGGCCGCCGTCGACCCGATGCTCTTCTTGCCGCTGTCCAAAACCAGCAGGCCGATGCACAGATCGGACCACTGCTGGGGCAGCGGCTCGGCAAAACTGTCCATGCCATCGGCGGCACTCCCGGCATGCCAGATGACAAAGCCCTGCCAGAGCGAGCGACTGGCACTGCCGCTGCCGAGACGCGCGAGGATGGAACGTTCGCGGTCGGGCAGTGACCATCCATGGAGCTGGTCGAGTGCCTTGACGATGGCAGCAAAGCCCGATGCCGACGAGGCGAACCCAGCGGCGGTGGGGATGGTGTTGGTGGTGTCCACCCGGTAGTGATGCCGATTCGGCCCACGGAACAGATCCAGAAAGGCCGACAGCCGCGTCACAAACGGATGGTCGCCAGCCAGCGCCTCGCCATTGAGGGCGACCTGGTCGCGATCACCATCCTCAAGCCGCAGGCGGCAGCGCGAACCGAGCGAGCCGAGGGAAAGCGAAAGGCTATCGGTCATGGGAAGGTTCAATTCCGTATCGCGTTTTCCCCAGTATTTGCAGAGGGCGATGTTGGCGGGAGCAAAGGCATCCGCGTCCGACTGGCAGGGCAACGCCTGTCGCCCATCGAGAATCCGGTTGATGATATCCACTTTTGTAATCATGCCCTAATCTAGCGACAGGGACGGCACAGGTAAAGCAAGAAGCGTTAAAATCGGCTCTGACCTTCGCAAATCCCGTCCAAAAACCGTTGACATCCTTGTTTGAATCAGCCATTATCACCTCAGCTTGTATATCAAAAGGCACCGGATATTGAAAAACGCCACTGAAATTGCAAACACCCTACGAAAAGTAAAAACCAGACGCAATATAAATAACAAAACACCCCGTGAGCAATAACAGAGCAGAANNATTTATTATTGCTCACATAGACTACTATACGTTCGGCAAGAAGATAAACAACGAAAGGGCAGAGAAATGAACGCAGAGCAAATGGTGAAGTCCACAACGAGTCTGGTGCTGATCGCTGGTATCGCGATGACCACAGTATGCGCAAGTGTTGCGAGTGAATCGCAACAACCTGCGACCACTTACAGCAACCCAAATAAGCCGAGGTTTACGATATCCGGCAGAGCCGGTAGATACAATGAGGACCAGAGCTATGGATCTGCGGCTATGAAGTACTTGTCAGGTTTCATAGGCGCAGAGGCTGCTTTCAACCTCCCGCTCGGGCAGACGTTTTCCCTAGATACTGTTGGGTATATTGATAAGACATCCGGTGAATTCAAAACAAATTTCGGGGTGGGCTTCGATCAAGAAATAACACGCATGAAATTGCAGAGTGCGATCGCGTTAAACATTCCGGTTAACGAACGAACGTTTAGTCCCTATGTAGGAATTGGTATTCGTAATTGGGACCGCGAAAAGGGCGAAGACGCTCCAAACGTTAAAGAATGGAAGGCCACTTACGCCGTATTGGGGATGCGTGCTGAAAGTTCTAATGATAAGGTAACAACGTATGGTAAAATAGATTTCCAGATTCCTTTTAGTGAATCTATATCGCAAGTTCAATACTCATCAGGACAACAAAGGGAATACGACTTTGATAATTCAGATAAGACATCTATGGTTTCAGGCGAAATCGGTTTTTGCGGGACTCGTTATGCTTTTGCCTTCTTCGGTGAGTGGTTTAAGTATTCGAACAAGAACTCCTCTGAACTTGGTTTTGGTCTAGGTGACAAGGTTGAAGGAAAGACTTTCGGCGTGAAACTTGGCGTCATGCTCTAATGTGGGGCATTGATGCCGAACATCTGCCTGGTGCCTAGCCCGGCTCGTCGCCGGGCAGGCACAGGCAAGCGTTGGGCAGGGACGATGAATCGAAAGAGGAAGAGGAAGTGAAGACAACGCTGATCCTGATTGCACTGCTTGTCGGGGCTCCGGCTGTCCTGCTGCCGCTTCGGAGGAGGTTGCACCTTCCGGGTGTCATCACCGGGATCCTCGTGGTCGCTCTGGTTCTCGGCCTCGCTTGGCTCGGACTGATGATTGTCTTGTTTGCAGGCTTTGACATGGACTGAAGGAACGATGACGGAGCCCAACACGGCGTCGCACCCTATCGCCGCTAGCGCGGCTCAGGGTGAACGCCAACGTTAGCTTCACAAGAAATTGTAAACGGAAAAAAATAGTTCAGCCTATCTCGAAACATAAACTAAAAAAAATTATGGCTTTTATATTTGTCCACATAAAATTCACCCAATGAATGTTTCTGTAAAATCCCACCAGCTAACAAGGTGTTGCACTCAGACGCCGCTAAGCGGCGCTGGTGAACTTTGTCGTTCGGGAGAAAGACAATGATA
>DIZZ01000150.1 GCA_002428045.1 Verrucomicrobia bacterium UBA6015 | reverse complement strand
CCGTATCCTTTACCGCGGACCGCAGTTGAAAACCTCGTTCACTCATCCATTCGTCAACTCTTGTTCGCGATGGACAACAAACTTGAAGTCCATCACCATTTCTGATAGGTTGAACTCATGGATAAACAACAACTGCTGGAATATCTTGAGAAACTGGATACATCGCTTAACCGTTCAACCATGCTCTATATCTATGGCAGTGCGGTTTGCATTCTGCTTGATGAACCCGATCGGACGAGCCTAGACATTGATGTGGCTGGTCCCTATTCGAATGCTGATTATGGTGAACTGGTTCGCGCAGCAGAAATCGCCGGACTGCCTGTTAACCCGTCTGACCATACAATGGTAAATCATATTGAGTGGATCCAGGCCCTCCGCTTATGCCTGCCAGCGCCATCACCGGAGCGAAGCATGCTGCTCTGGCAAGGTGCCAAACTCACCGTAAAATGCGGTTCGGCAGCAGACCTGATTGCAAGCAAACTAATCCGATATGATGAGATCGATCAAGGTGATATCCAGTACCTGCTTGCGCAAACCCGCGTTTCCTTTGACAACGTGGCCGATGCTGTAAAAAGACTGCCTCCGCCGTTCCGCGACGACTGCATGGTTCTCGAAAATCTGGAAAACTATCGTTCAGATGCCGAGCTGTGGAAGGGAGCGTCTTTGTGACGGCACGACAGGAACTGCAATGCTGCTATGAATACGCATTTCATCCACCTAGCCTGAATCGTCTTTGGCGACAGATCAAGCACCGGGAGCTAGGTGAAGAAGAAGCCAAAAAACTTTTGGATAAAGTCATGATGCTGCATCTGGCATTGCCTGAGTCCGGCTTTTCCTCGCAACGAGCGCTTCAACGTCTGGCTCTCTACCAGGCAAAATCACGAGCCTTTGGGATGCCGACATTTATCAGGAATATACGAGAGAAACTTGGATGTGCGAAAATCGAGATGCAAGCTGTCCCCGGAAACCTTGTGCGGGATATCGGGTTGCCTCCTTTCTCACATTCCCGCCACCATTCCGAAGCGCATTGGCAAGGCGGGATAGATATTCCTGCCGGGTGGGTCGGGTAAGTGTGCTAATAATGCTGATTTTTTATGGAATTGGCTTGCTACCCGCCATGGGGGTGACGTAGATTCGTGTAATTAACTGTGTTTTGTTTGGAGCCTTGCGCAGTGCGGGGCGTTCAAAGTACGGGCAATGAGCGTTTATGCAGGTAAAGGTCAGAACGGCAAGAAGGAGTAGTTAGATGAAAAGGTTTTGGTTTGCAGGTCTGTTGTCGCTGATGAGTGTAGGTGGGGCGTTGGCTGAACCGGTCTCTGTCTATGACGTCTCGGTAACGCCGGATAATCCGAATAAGAAGGTCACGGTGCAGTATCGGTTGGGCGAGACTACGGATCACTTTGCTTCCGTGGCGGTGAATATCTCGTCCAATGCGGGCGAGTCGTGGACCGTGCCTGCCAATACATTTTATCCGGGCAGTGATGTTGGATCCGGTGTGCCCGCCGACGGAACATTGCGCACGCTGGTTTGGGATGCGCGTGCCGACTGGAATAACCAATTCTCTACGCAAATGATCGTAAAGTTGGACGCAACGGCTTCCCTGCTCCAAAGCCAAGTTTATTTTACGTCAGGTAATAATCTTTACCGGATGAATCTTGACGGCGGCGAACTCATGCTTCTGGCAACTGGGGTTGCTGGAGTTCGATCACTAATGGCAGACCCCGCAAGCCAGATGTTGTACATGACAAAATGGGATACCGGTACGACTATATATTTTTATGACGTTGCACAGGGTGGTTCTATTGGCATGATTGGAGGAACGGGGAGTGGCGGGCAAGGTGTAGCTTATGATGCGAGTACCGGCAGGTTTTTTTGTGGTCTGTATTATGGAGGCCTGTACACACTTACGGATCAAGGGACGGCGAGTTGGCAGCAAATTGTATCTCCAGCTCAAATTTCACCTCTGGGTGGAATACGCGGGAACATATTTTGCTTACCTAGCCAGCAGCAGGTTTTCTTCAGGGGATCCTACAACGGCAGTTGCGACCAATGTCAGGGTATCTGGCGTGCCAACTATGATGGCAGTGGCTTAGTTAAAATAATGAACGGTGATGCAGGTAACGCATTGGCTTTAGATGGAGATAACCTTCGGATGTTTTTTTGCGACGGTCCTAACATGGATATAATAAAACGTTCGTCTTTGGATGGTTCAGGTGTTTCAACAATATACACATTGACGGGAGCCTATACATGCTGTACGGCGATCAGCTATGATGACGGAAACGATAAAATTTATCTCTACTTGCTGAAGAATACTTCTGATGGTTCGGCTGCTGCGATTGCTAGGATGAATGCTGATGGATCCGCATTTGAAATCCTTTATGAAGCAGCCTCGCTTTCCACCACTGCGTGGGGTGTCGCAGTTTTCGCGCGGTGAAGATGCCTTGCCGTTCTGGGGTGTGACGTTCGGGCATGTAATTATATTAGCAAGGTGTTCTTATGAAGTTGGCTAAAGCCGTGCTGCTGCCGCTGTTGCTGATGGTCGGGTGGGGTGGGGGACGTTCGGTTGCTGCCCCTATACCGGGGGCCCCGCAGAT
The DNA here is from genome assembly GCA_002428045.1 of Verrucomicrobia bacterium UBA6015. Taxonomy (GTDB): domain Bacteria; phylum Verrucomicrobiota; class Kiritimatiellia; order UBA8416; family UBA8416; genus UBA8416. The sequence goes on along the minus strand of DIZZ01000150.1, from coordinate 7,839 downwards.
TACTGCGGATTCCTCCCTTTTCGAGCTGGATACGCGTGGCGATGACGGGGCGTTTTCCTCCTCGTTCACCCTGGATACTCGTGACCTTGATATAGGGACTTCGTCTGAAATGTTCACGTTGGATACGCGTGGCGATATCCTCCCGCAAACGCTTGTTTTCACGCTGGATACACGTGGTTGGGACGCGCTTCAGTCCCCCACGAATTTTACACTGGTTCCCGAGCAGTTGACCGTACTGCAGCTCGCATGGGACTATTATGGATCCCCGCTGGGCTTTAATGTGCAGCGTCGTCCGCCGCTGGGGGAATGGGTGTCGACGTCCGTTGATTCCGGATCGGTGCGGGCATGGGTAGACCGTACCGTGCTTGCCGGTCAGTTTTATGAGTACCGAATCGCCGCGAACCATACGGGTGGGATGTCGGATTACAGTGAGATTGCCCGGCTTCAGATGCCATCGTATCCGGCTGCTCCGCAGGCGCTTGCGCTGTCGCTGGCAGGCGAGTTGGCGATGCAGTTGGATTGGCAGGATGCGTCGCACAACGAGGACGGTTTCGAGGTCTGGCGCCGAGTGGGCACGGCAGGAAACTGGATTCAACGGTCTGTGCTGGCCTCCAATGTGTCTTCATGGGTCGATGCCGAACTCAGCGCATCAACCCCCTATGCCTTCAAGGTGCGGGCGTTTAACCGTTGGGGCTTCTCTGCCTTCTGTGATGCGGTTTGGATGACCACCCCGGCAGGGTCGGGTGGCTGCGGGTATTCGATCACGGTTGCTGGGGCTACCTTAGCTCTCGATCAGGTGTTCGCCGTTACGGGGAGCGTCTATGATGCCGATAGCCGTGCGCTCCTGAAGGGATCCCTGTCGGCGTTGGTAACGAGTCCCGACGGCAATCCGCATCCGGTGCGGGTGGTGTTGGGCTTCCGCGATGGCCAGGGGCGGGCGGTGGGCTCGCCGGTGCAATTAATGGACTTCTACGGGCTGCCGGGGTGTCCCGGTTTGTTGGTGGATACGCTCGTTCCCGAATNNACCGAGGGTTTCCGGGCCCCTGCGTCAGGTACCAATACGCTGTGGCTGGAAATGATCATGGCACAGCGGGATCCTGTGACGGCCTTCCTGACCGAGCGGCATACGCAGGAGGCCCCCATGCGTAAACGGCTTTTTGACGTGCGCATTCGTGCGGCCTCCGAATCTGTGGCGTTGAGTATTCGACCTGCCGCAGGGACGGTCGGAGAACTACTGAACCTGCCTGTGCAGATGGTTTCTGCCGGTGGGGAATCCGCAGTTTCCTTCTCGGTGGCGATCGATGAACGGTTGTCCCTGGTTCGTGCCGAGGTCGGGGGCGATGCGCTGCAAGGACAACTCCAGGTTCTGGCGACCACGAATGGTGTGACGGGCATTGCGCTTAGTACGCCAGCGGAGAACCCGCTGGCGCCCGGATCAAAGCATCTGGTGACGTTGGTGTGTCTGGCAAATCAATCAGGAACGGGGCGCGTGGATTTCGCCGACAGTCCGGTGGCGCGTGCCTTGGCAGGTGGTGGGGCTGAATCGGCGTCGGTGACGTGGGCGGGATGCAGCGTCGCGATTGGTGATTCGGGCGATGAAGGCGATGTCTCGCCTGCATTGTCGGGGGATGGCGAGGTGAATCAGAAGGATATTCGCCTCGCGCAGCAGGTGGTGCTTGGGCTTCAACCAATGCCACCTCCGGGACTCGGTTTCCAGCGAATGGATTGTGCGCCGGTAGCGACCGGTGGTGATGGGGTTATCGATATGGCGGATGTTGTTGCTATTCGTGCGTATGCATCTGGCGATACGGCACCGCACGCCGCATGGGGGCCTTCCGAGGCGGGAGGGCGGGCACCGTCATTGCAGGGACAGGGGCTGCAACTGGACGCATCACTAACGACGGTTCATTTTGAGGCGCCAGCCAATGTACAGCGCGGATCCACGTTTATGGTTCCGGTTGTGCTAACCTCTGAAGGGGATGTGCATGGCCTTTCTTTAAGTATTGCATTTGATGCGTCGGTACTGGCGTTTGAAGAGGTCAATGTGGTTGGCTCGGCGACGAATGGGGTGTTCCTTCCCAATGTTGAACATATTGCCGACGGGGTGGCCGCTTTCTGTGTGACCCTGCCTTCTGGCGATGTATTCACCAACGGGGCGGTGACGCTGGCTGCTCTTCGTTTCCAAGCCATGGAGGGAATTGGTGTCGTCACCACGCGTCTGGCGTTTGCGCAGTCTCCGGCCGAGACGATGGCTTCGGGGCTGGGGGCCGAAGTGATACTGTTGGATGTTTCCGACTCGCAGGTGTCGGTCTATGATGACGTGGCTGCGTCTGCGCCCTATCCGCCAGCAAGTGGTGTGGCAGAGGGCGTATCGATGAGTCAGATCAAGGTGTCGTGGCTGCCTGCCCCGTTTTCCACCGGATATCGGATTCGGCGCAGAGTCGCTGGCGAGACCGGATGGAGCATCCTGGCGGAGTTGGGTGCTCAACGGAGCGTGATTCTGGACAATGGTTTGGCGGCCGGGGTTGAATGCGAATATCTCGTGTCGTCGTTGAATCCGAGCGGTGAGGAATCAACCGCGATTTTGCTGCGTGCTCGCACGTGGTCTGGCGTTGATCACTGGCGCGTTCAGCAGTTTGCCCGGGTCGATGGGATTGATGATGCCGCTGATGACGCCGATCCAGACGGGGATGGGATTCCGAACCTTCTGGAGTATCAATTGGGTACCGATCCGTGGGGGTTCAATAATCAGGTGTTTACCCCGGCGTTGGAGTCGATCTTTGCAGGAACCCGTTCGCCGACGGTTTCGTATGTGATCTTGAACGATGCCCCAGGCAATGTATCGTTTGAGTCGATCCGTGATTTGTCGGGTGGGAGCTCATGGACGAACTATCCGCTAGCGCCGGTCGTCCGGCGGCGCGAGGGGAGTGGTGAGCACGTCAAAATGCGCCTCCCCGATGCGGCGCAGACGAATCGGATGATCTTTCTGCGTATGCGTGCCGAGTAGTTGAACGATCCCGTTGATGTGCTGGAGCATGATGGCGGCGGTGACCGCCATCATGAAAGGCTGTTCAGATATTCTTTAAAACGGTGCCATCGACGATAGACATAATTGTTGAAATCGATAGGCTTGAGCATCTAGCGGTGTTGCAAAATTGTTCCTAGTGGTATCGATATACAGTCAACACCCGCACATTAATGCCTCGTTTTAATTGATTTGTTAATTTTGGAACGGAACTTGCTTTGATGAAAATCAATGAATTCTGTCAAAAATAGCATTGAGGCAAGTTCTCGCGAGACGTTTGTCTATAAGGACTGTATTGTGAGCCGTCAGCTCAAGGGGCTGATTAACCATATGGATGTGGTGGAGGAGTGCCGGGTGGAGATACAGGCGCTGGGTCAGCAGTGGGACCTATTGACGATCCTTGGGATGATGAGCGGCGAGAACATGGACATGAGCGCGACGCGCGAGGGGTTCCGTCGCCTGACCTCGGAATTACTGGATAATCTCGCACGGGAGATCCTCAACAAGACGGTCCAGCATATCGTTGCCAAGGCGCAGGTCGCTGTAGATATTGTGATCCGCAATTTATTTGAGCGCACGGCCGATATCGGGTTCCTAGCCACGGACGATGACATTCGTGAATGCCTGAACGGCAATAAGCAGGATAAATCCGCGTTGCAGGCTCGCTTTCGTGAGTATGTGGCGAAGTACTCCGTTTACGACAATATCATGCTTCTCGATGCGCAGGGGCAGGTGCAGGTGCAGATGGATGATGCGCATCCGGTCGAGTATTCCCGGGATCCCATTCTGCGTGCTGCGATGCAGACGAAAGCCGCCTTCGTGGAAGCTTATCGGCATACGGATCTAATGCCGCATCGCGACAAGACGCTGGTTTATGCCTACCGGGTAACAGCGTCGAACCGTCCGGATTCGGAGGTTCTCGGTGTGCTGTGTCTGTGTTTCCGTTTTGAAAACGAGATGGACGGGGTTTTTGCCGAATTGACCGGCGGCAGTACGCGTGAGGTGATCCTGCTGACGGATCATGAGGGTCGCGTCCTGGCGAGCAGCGACCACTATCACATTCCTCCCGGCGCGGCATTGCCGTTGATTGTCGATCGTCGTTATGGCGTCTGTTGGTTTTCCGGGCGGCCTTATCTTACGAAGACCTGCGCCACGCGCGGCTATCAGGGCTATATGGGGCTCGGCTGGCACGGGCATGTGATGGTGCCGCTGGAACAGGCCTTTGTCGATGATGAAGGCTCGGAGAAGCAGGTTGATTCGTTGGTGTTGCTGGCGGTGATGAACAATCCGCGGCTATTCTCTGAGGCCCTGCGGCGGATTCCCCGCGAGGCCTCGTCCATTCAGCAGGAACTGGATCGAACCGTCTGGAATGGGAATATCCGCCACGATGGCAACCGTGGCGGAGCGTCCGGTGTTCTGCTGTGGGAAATTGGCCGTACGGGGCGGCGCACGCAGACCGTGTTTGAGAATTCGATCGGGCGATTGCATCAAACGGTGGTTTCCGCAAGCCTGTATGATGCCTCGTTTGTGGCATCGCTAGCCATTAACATTATGGATCGTAATCTCTATGAGCGTGCCAATGACTGCCGGTGGTGGGCTCTGACCGGTCGTTTCCGCACGTTGCTGGGCAATGGGTTCATCACCGACGAAGCCCGTGATGAACTCAATGGGATCTTGAAGTATATCAACGATCTTTATACCGTTTACTCCAACCTCCTGCTCTTTGACGTCAAGGGCGTGGTGGTCGCCACGTCGACAGCATCGTCACGGCCTTGGATCGGCAAGCCGCTTGACGCAGGATGGGTCAAGGACGTGCTTAGTCTGAATCGTTCGGAACAGTATGCGGTGTCTGATTTTGATTCCAGTGACCTTTATGGCGGTCGGCACACTTTTATTTACGGTGCCGCCGTCGTCGGGAATGCAGGGCGAACCGTTGGGGGGATTGCCATCGTTTTCGATAGCGAACCTCAGTTTGCGGCGATGCTGGATGATGCCTTGCCGAGGGACGGCGATGGCATGCCGGTTGATGGGGCTGTTGGTCTTTTTGTGGATGCGTCCGGACTGGTGATTGCGTCTGCCGGTGGCCGTTACCAGGTTGGGCAGCACCTGGCGTTGCCTGGGTATTTGTGCAACCCGGAACCGGGCCGTGCGTATGCCGGGGTTTATGAGCTCGACGGGGTGTACTATGCGGCGGGGGCGAGGAAGGGTGATGGTTATCGCGAGTACAAAGGGCCCGGCGATCGCTACCAGTATGGAATTTCCGCGATTGTATTGATCCCGCTGGGGGTGGTGGCGAGGGATAGTCAGTCGTTGGTGAATCGTGTTGCCGCCGAGAAAATCGCGGCATTACGCCAATCGGCGGACGGAACCAAGGTTTCTGATATCCCGCTTTTTGCCACTTTCTTTGCGGGGGCCCATTGGCTTGCCCTGCCTGTGGAGGCGGTGTGCGAGGCGGTGTCGATCAATCATGTCAGCCGTATTCCGGGTGTCCATGCGGGCGTTTCCGGATGTACTTTCTATAAAGCGCAATCCATTCCGGTGATCGATCTGAACTATATGACGAGCGGTGCCTCATCAGCGTGCGATCCTCTGATCATGGTCGTCGGCATGATCAATGCGACAACCCGGGTCGGTTTGATGGTTGATCGGCTGGGGCCGGTTATTCCAGGGTGCCGGTCTGGCGATGGCTTTGAGCCGGTGGGTGCATTCCAGAAGCGCGGCATGATCAAGGGTGTCATTCATGCAGTGGGGGCGGCAGAATCGCCCATGGCGGTGGTTCTGGATCTGGACGCCGTGTTCAATAGTGTGGGTGGTGCTCAGCTTGCCGGGGTGTTGGCCGAGCATATTGCCGCACTTTCCTGATATCAAGCAACAAAGGCCAGCAGCGTACCCGTCCTGTCAATGATTTAAATCGTGTGGATTGACCATTGCGATGATTGTCGCTATGGTATTGCACTTTGAAATGTTAATGGAGGTCGTTATGAAGGCTGATGAACTCAGGCAGATGTATCTGGATTTCTTTAAAAGTAAGGGTCACGCGGTCATCTCCGGCAGTTCCCTTATCCCGCAGAATGACCCGACCGTGCTGTTCACAACGGCGGGGATGCATCCGCTGGTGCCCTATCTGCTGGGCGAGAAGCATCCCGCCGGAACGCGCCTTTGTGATTGTCAGAAGTGCATCCGCACGGGGGATATCGATAGCGTGGGGGATCGCTCGCACCTGACGTTTTTCGAGATGCTTGGCAACTGGTCGCTGGGCGATTACTTCAAGGAGGAGGCGATCGCCTGGTCGCACGAGTTTTTGACCTCGAAGGCCTATCTCGGGTTTGATCCGGCCGCCTTGTCGGTGACGGTTTTCGAGGGGAATGCGCATATCCCGAAGGATGATACCTCGATCGCCATCTGGCGCAAGCTGGGGATTCCCGAATCCCGAATTTTCGCGCTGCCGATGAAGGACAACTGGTGGGGTCCCGCTGGCAAGACCGGGCCGTGCGGTCCCGATACCGAGATGTTCGTGGATACAGGCAAGGACGCCTGCGGAGCCGACTGCCGTCCGGGCTGTTCCTGCGGGAAGTATTTTGAGATCTGGAATGACGTCTTCATGCAGTACAACAAGCAGGATGATGGCGCGTATGTGCCGCTGGCCCAGCACAATGTCGACACCGGCATGGGCGTCGAGCGGACGATCGCCATGCTCCAGGGCAAGCGCAGCGTGTACGAGACCGAGCTTTTCGCCTCGGTGATCGAGGTCATCTCCGCGGCTTCCGGCAAGACGATGACGGATGATCCCGAAACCACCAAGGCGTTCCGCGTCGTGGCCGACCACATACGCAGTTCGGTCTTCATTCTCGGCGATGAACAGGGGATCAGTCCGAGCAACCTGGGGCAGGGGTATGTCCTGCGGCGGCTGATCCGCCGTTCGGTGCGTTACGCCAAGCAGCTTGGTCTGCAACCCGGGTTCTCGCGGGCGCTGGCGGGCGCGGTGATCGACGGTTACCAGCACGTCTATCCGGAGCTGGGTGCCCGTCGCGAGACAATCACTACTGAGCTCAGCCAGGAAGAGGAGAAGTTCGAGAAGACCCTCAGTCGCGGCATGGCCGAGCTGGACAAGGTGATCGGCAAGATGCTCGAGTTCGGGCAGGCACAGCTTCCCGGAAAGGTTGCCTTCCGACTTTATGACACCTGCGGTTTTCCGCTCGAATTCACCGAGGAAATCTGTTCGGAAAAAGGCTTGCTGATTGACCGCGCGGGGTTTGAAGACGCGTTTGACAAGCACAAGGAAGTGTCCAAGGCCAGTGCCGAGAAAGCGTTCAAAGGGGGGCTGGCCGACAATTCCGAGATGACGACGCGCCTGCATACCGCGACCCACCTGCTGCATAAGGCCCTGCAGACGGTGTTGGGGGAGCACGCCAGGCAGAAGGGATCCAATATCACGTCCGAGCGGCTGCGGTTCGACTTTACACATACCGATAAGATGACGCCCGAACAGATCACCCAGGTGGAGACGATGGTTAATGATGCCATCCGGGCCGACTACCCGGTGACGGTCGAGACGATGACGATCGAGGAGGCGCGCGAGCGGGGGGCCACGGCGCTGTTCACTGGCAAGTACGGCGAGCAGGTCAAGGTCTACACGGTTGGCGATTTCTCGATGGAGGTCTGCGGTGGGCCGCATGTCCTGCGTACCGGCGAACTCGGCCATTTCAAGATCCAGAAGGAAGAATCATCCAGTGCCGGTGTGCGTCGCATCCGTGCTGTGCTGGAATAAAATACATTACAACCATTCGATTGCATAATCGGCGGGCACGGAGTGT
>DIZZ01000018.1 GCA_002428045.1 Verrucomicrobia bacterium UBA6015 | reverse complement strand
CGTAGCCATTGGGCATGGCCTCGATCTCGTCATGGATCTCGGCCAGCCGGGCGGCCTGCGTGACTTCCTCCGCCGTGGCGCCGGGCCGGGCGTAGCGGATATTGGCGGTGACCGTCGCGTTGAACAGCAGCGATTCCTGCAGCACGATGCCGAACTGCCGCCGCAGGGATTGCAGGTCGTATTCGCGGACATCGCGCCCGTCGATGCGGATGCTGCCGCGCTGCACGTCGTAGAAGCGCAGCAGCAGCGAAAGCACGGTTGTCTTGCCGCAGCCGGTCGGCCCCACAAGCGCGACCATGTGGCCGGCGGGCACATGCAAGTGGAAATTGCGTAGGATCGGCGCGTCGGGCTTGTAGTGGAAATGGACGTGCTGGAAGTCTACCGCGCCCTTCACGCGTCCGACCTTGGCTGCATCCGGGGCGCTGGTGATGGCGGGTGCCTCCTCGAGCATCTCGAAGAGCCGGTCGGCCGAGATCCCGACATTCTGGAACTGCTGCGCGATCATCGAGAACCGTACCGCTGGCCAGAGCAGTTGCATGGCATAGGCGGTGAAGGCGACCACATCGCGGTAGGTCGCCTCGCCTGTCAGGACCAGCCCGCAGCCGGAAAAGAAAATCAGCGCGTGGCTGAGCCCCTGCAGCAGGTTGGTGTTCATGTTGAAGGTGTTGTTGGCGTTCAGCGACTCCTCGAACAGGGCGGCCACCTGGTCCGACTGCTCCCTGAAGATGGCTTGCTCGCGCTCCTCCGCCCCGTAGGTCTTGACCGTCAGCGAGCCGGTCAGACGGTTGGTCAGCCCGCCTGCCAGGCGGTCCTGCGACTGGCGGAAGCGGCGGTTGGTAATACGGATACGGGCGACATTCAGGCGGTAGTTGAGGGCGAAGGCAGCCACCACGATCAGCAGCAGGATCGCCAGTCGCCAGTTGATCATGAACGTGATCACGACGGAAACCAGGGCGGTGATCAAATCCGAAAGGATCTGTACCGAGGAGGCGGTGACCATGTTCTGCACGGCGGCACTGTCCTCCATCAGGCGGCTGACCAGCTTGCCGGTACTGTTGGCGTGGAAGAATCCGAGCGAGAGTTTCAGGAAGTGGTCGTACACGGCGGCCCGGATGCGCAGCACGAATTTCTGGCCGACGGTGGCGATCCAGACGTGCTGGATGAGGCCGGAACCGGCGGATACGACCGGCACCAGCAGCAGCGCGATCCCGAGCGGCAGGAACAGGTCCGTGCGGCCGAGGGTCAGGACATGGTCGATGATCGCCCGCGTCAGCAGCGGCGGCAGCATCCCGATCGCCGACATCAGTCCGGTCAGCATCAGCAGGCCGACGAGGTGCCGCCGGAACGGCTTGATGAAGCGCCAGAGGGTCGCGTTTCGCTGGGCATTCATAGGCGCGTTCCGGGTTAGCTAGCGTATGCCGAACATCCAGAACCAGAAGGGCACGGTGGCCACGGTGACCAGCGCCTCGGCCGATGTTCCCGGCGGTACGGCAAGACCGTCGTCGTCGAATGTGCAGTAGGCCATCCGGTAGGTCTGCTGGTTATCCGACTGGATAACCGAGCGCAGTGCGCTGACCTTGCCGCGGAACCGTTGGCGCCCGATCCCCGTGTAGATGCTCAGCACGGCCTTGTAGGGGGAATCGAGGGTTACTTCAGTGGCATACCGTTCTGGAACCCTCAATTTCAGGATCAGATTGCTGCCTCCGAAAAGCTCGTAGAGCACGCTCTGGGGAGTCACCAGTTCACCAGGTACAAAATCATACCGAACGGTTTCGCCGTCGATCGGTGCATAAATATGCCGGTCATGTAATTGAGCCTCTGCCCGAAGCGCGGCGTTGGTCTTGACATCAAGATCGCGTCGCAACACATCCAGCATCTTGTCGGCAAGCGTTACATCCTCGTCGCGAAGGCTTTCAAGGTCGGACGAAGCCAAGGCTAGAGCGGTACGGGCCTCCTCAAGCACTTTCCCTGAAGCAAGCCCCTTGGTATGCAGATCCTCGGTCATTTTAAGCATAACGCCAGCATGTCGGTGGCGCAGCTCTGCCTGTGTCAATCGGTGCCCCCGCTGACGGTTTTCCTGCGCTAGTTCTGCTTCACGCTGGGTCAGCCGAGCCTGTGCTTGGCTAACGGCATTAACGGCCTCAGCATGGGCAGCCTGCTGTACACCATCGTTAAGTCGTACCAGTAGATCGCCCCTCCGTACCCGCTGTCCCGAGACGGCAAGGATATCCGCCACCGCCCCCGCTTCGGACGGACGAACCTCGGCGTAGTCGTCGGTGGTCACATACCCCGTTGCCGGGATTTTCACGCTCACGGGAATGATGAATCCGATGATCAGCATGGCAGCAAGGATCCATGCTGCCCGCTTAAGCCAGCGCTTTCGGTCGAGTCGTCGTTGACGGCTACCAATGGGTAAAGGTTCGCCGGTTGTAGTACGGAAATCACTCATGGCCGTTTCCTGTTCGTGTTTGTTTTACAATCTTGAGATAGTCCTTGGCCAGCATGCGGATGCCGTCCTCATCGTCCGAATAGCGTTTCATGCATAAGTCACAGGTTGCGCAGTCGCGTTCATAGCAGTTGCGGTGAACACGTGCCGGATACATTTTACGGAACGCCTCATAGCATTCGTCGCTACAGAAGCAATAGCGCTCCTGGGTTGCTCCGAAGGCCGCCTGAACCATGTGGAAACCATCCGTTTCGGGATTTGCCTCCCGGTTGCACCAGGCGCACAAGAGGGTCATGCGGTCAAGCACTTGCCGATGCCTGGAACCTAGCTCCTGTCGATCCCAGAGGTACTCGATCCAGCTTACCGAAGACGTCGGAATCTTGGCGCGAACAACATCATCGACAACAACCAAGACCACACCGGTCTTGACGACGTAGCAGCGCTGCCCATCAACTGGCTGACCATTCGTGATGTGTACCCGCACCGACCCCTGACGTGGCACCTCGAAGGTATGCCAGCCGCACTGGTCGCAAATGGATGCAAAAAGATGCTGACGAACATGACTGCCGCAGTCAGGGCAGCGCCCCATCTTGATGGTGTGAATGCGCTGCAGAGAGTCTTCGGCGGCACTGAGAATGACTTTCTCGGCCTTGCGCTGCAACTTCTCCTCATCGATCGCGCCCTGGGCGGACACAATCCGCATGTCGTGATCGTACTGCTCCAGCTCATCATCATGGATCAGGGGACTGGCAAGATCGGCATCGACCGATGCGACCGGGTCTGCCGCTTTTCGACGGAAAGTTAAGAAACTCAGCAATTTCATCGGTAGTCCTTGGGCGAGAGGTCGGCCTTGCATCGTTCAACAATAGCATCAATGGCAGAAATCTGCGAAGCCTCCAGATCGACCGCCATGCAGCCAAGTGCCATCCCCTGATCGGCTCGGCGGGCACCGACAATAATGCCAGCGGTTCCTCGATAGGCCAGCAGACGGCTAACCGCCAATTGGGCTACGCTCAATCCACTGTCCCTGCCCAGTTTGCGCAAGGCATCCACGGCATCAAGCCAGCGGTACAAGTGTTCTCCCCGGAAATCGTCACGTTCCCCGCGATGGTCACCGGGAGGAAATGTCTTATCGGGGGTCCAGGTTCCCGATAACAACCCTCGGAACAATGGGGAATAAGCCAGAAGCCCCACCTGGTGCTCAATGCACCAGGGTAGCACCTCCAGCGATGGCTCAGGCCGTACAATGGAAAAGCCGTTCTGCACGCTGTGCAGGGGAACCCCCGTGGATCGCCATGCCTCCAGTTGCGCAGCGCTGAAGTTACTGACGCCAATCGCCCGTATCTTGCCAGCAGCGAGCAATCGGGCACAGGCGCAAGCGGTTTCCTCGATCGGCTCGGGGGCCGGCCAATGGAGCTGAAAAAGATCGAGACAGTCCACGCCGAGCCGCTCAAGCTCCTCGTCGCAGTCGCGCAAAACCTGCCCAGAAGCACCGCTGGTAATGCGCTGTCCATCGATAAAATGATGACCGAACTTGGTAAAGACGAGCGGACGCTGGCTGGTTGGTATCTGGCGGAGCACCCGCCCGACGACCCGTGATGCCTTGCCTTCGCCATAGATCGGTGCCGTATCAATCCAGTTAACCCCTGCATCCAGCGCCGCACGAATGGCCGCTTCGCTTTCTCGATCCTCCTGCCCGCCCCACATCCACCCGCCAATCGCAAAGGCACCGACACCGATCGCGGTTATCTCCAGCTCTGAAGAGCCAAGCCTGCGTTTGTTTACTGCGGACATCATGAGACCCTCTATTTAGTTTCCTGAATTGTACGGATTCTATTCACGAAAGCAACCCATCAATACAAAAAAAAGAAGGCAGGCATTGCTGCCCGCCTTCTTATAAACCTAAGGTAACTAGGTTACCAGCGGCTTCCGCCGCCACGGTCACCACGGTCGCCACGGTCGCGTCCACCACCGCCGCCGCCACCGAAACCGCCACCACCACCGCTGCGCTCAGTGCGCGGCTTGGGCTGCGATTCGTTGACCCGAAGGTTACGACCTTGGAACTCTTGCTCATTCAAAGCGCTAATGGCTTTGTTTGCCTCGGATGCATCCGGCATTTCAACAAAGCCGAATCCCTTTGACTGGCCCGAGAACTTGTCGGTGATGACGCGTGACGAAGTCACTTTGCCATACTGTCCAAAAAGTTCACCAAGCGCCTGATCGTCTGTCTGATAAGACAGGTTTCCTACGTAGATATCCATTGATATCCCTCTCTACTGTGCGTGTCATACACTACATCTTCCGAAATCCTGCACGATGACACCATATGCTTCGGCTCGGCTGCGGTCACACCTCATTGACCATGGCAATACTCTAACGGTTTCCATAAACAAAAAGCGAGAACTTTTTTCATAAATCTTTCACCACCATAAAATTTAAATATTATATGAAAAAAGGCTGGAATATTGTTGATGTTTCGTCTAATGTGGCAACCATCTTATCCACGCAGGAGTAATTCAGTGGTAGAATGTCAGCTTCCCAAGCTGAACGTCGCGAGTTCGATCCTCGTCTCCTGCTCCACTTTAAATCCCTATAAATCAACGGTTTATAGGGTTTTCCTTTTTGCCAGCATGACGTCTTGATTTGCAAATAACCCACACTCCTCACCCCTTTTTATCAAAAACTCGGGATTTTTTCATCTTTTTTTTCCTTTCATATTGCGAGAATGTCAACAAAAAGTCACAAGAATCTTATTCTGGACATCGCCGACCGCATCAC
>DIZZ01000006.1:5325-8974 GCA_002428045.1 Verrucomicrobia bacterium UBA6015 | reverse complement strand
CGTCCGTTGGCGCAGGCGAACAGGTGCGAGATCCAGGCTACAATTCGATCTTTGGTCTTGATGTCTGCAGGGCGCGCCATCGCTTGCATGGCTTCTGCGCCGATCGCAAAGTGCTCAATCGTGCCGGTCAGTACGGTAGAGCCAAGGGGTAGTTCCATATTTTCGGATGTTCTGGCTTGTCCGAGCAGATCCTTGAGCGGCATCTGCAGGGATTCCGGTTTTTTGGGTACCGCATTTAGCCAGACGAGGGTGTTGTCGATGATTTCCTCCATCTTCTCGTCGCCTGCGGGGCCGAGCGGGGAGTGCGCGTTGGCCTTGGCCTGCTGGATGATCGCCTGCCTGTCGATTTTCGTTTCGTCGAAATTCTGTGTCTTGAGTGTCTTGATCAGCGCGTCTTGTTCCTGGTACTTTTCAAGCGTACCGAGCGATAGCGGCTCGTCGCCCTCGGCGATGCCGTCGTCGCGGATATCAAGGGCAATATCAAGCACGTTACGATAGTACGATTTCGCCGGGTTCTTGAAGAACTCAATCAAGGCGGCGAGCGTCAATTTGGTGACTTTGTCATCCGCCTCGGCTGGCTGCTCGCTCTTCTGTACGTTGTCGGACGGGAGGTTTGGTGTTGCTTCCTCTTGTCCTTCTTTTGTTTGCTCGGTGCCGCTGGCTGGCTGTGCTTTTTCCGCGAGCTTCTTGGCTACGGCGAGGTCCACCGTGGAGTAGGAGAAACGGTGCGGCTTTTTCAGGAAGTAGTTGGCATTGAATCCCTGCATCCGGTGCAGGGTTTCGATCGGAAGCAATTTGGTGGCGTCGTCTTCTTTCAGGTTGTAGCGATCGCGCAGGTAGTCCTTCAGCTCTTGTACCACGATTGACGGGGGCGTATGCGCTGGCGATGTGTCGCTGCGACCAGCATACGAGATAAACAAGGATTGTCGTGCGCAAAGGATGGCCTCGAGGAATGCGCAGCGGTCGTCCCGGCGTATTGAACGATCGCCGCGGTGCCGCGTCTGCTTGAGGAGGTCGAACGTCGGGCGGTTGTCGCGGCGCGGGAAGGCGCCGTCAACCAGGCCCAGCAGGCAGATCACTTCCGCCGGGCGACTGTTCATCGGGCGCAACTGACCGAAGATGACCGCATTGTGAGTCAGGCTTTCCTGCTTCGGGCGGGCAGATATCGATTTCTCGAGAAAGTCGGCAATAACGTCGAAAGGAAGCTCGTCATGTTCAAGCTTGGCTACCTTTGTCAGTGGCACGATGCCGAGAATGGCGGTCCGTAGGGTGGCGATTTCACTGTGATTCTCGTTGGTTGGCACAAAGAAAGCATCAAGCAGTTCCATCAGTGTTGTTTCCCAGGCGGCGGGCTTCCTGCTATGTTGCAGCGCGGTGCGGAAGTGCTTCAGGCGCTGCATAAAATAAACGAGCTTTCCAAGTGATTCTGCCGAGGCGCCTTCCGCCGCATCCACAGGCAGTAGGGTGACGGCGTCCTCGTCTCCCACGGAAATGGCATCCTCGGAACCCAGGGCATAACCGGTCAACAGGCGTTGCAGGCCGTACTCCCATGTTGTGAAAGGTTCCATCGCCACCTCTGCAACGGCTTCGCGGTGTGCAGAGTCAATACCCCAGCGGATTCCCGCCTTGCTGATCAAGGTCGTTATCGCACTGCGCTCTTCATCATTCAGCCCGATGGCTTTCGTGATCGCGTCATTCTCTAGTAAATCGAGCATTTCGGGCGCCTGGAATCGACTGGTGGCGATATGCAGGATGCCATGGAAAGCGTTCTGCAAGCGCGTCTCATCAAGCGAAGGCCGTCCTTCGATCTCGTAGGGAATGGCAGCTTTTGCTTTCGGGGGCGTACTGCCGAACACCGCGTCGATCAGGGGCGCATAGGTGTCCATGTCCGTGACCAGGACCAGGATTTGCCGGGGTTCCAGCTCATCGTCTGTGAACCATTGCAGCAGGTGGTTGTGCAGGACTTCCACCTCGCGGCGGGGATTATGGCAGATATGGATGCGGATCGAATGGTCGTCGCCCTTCATCTCCTGTATGGTTTCGCCGGTGGCGTTTGCCCGGATGCTGTTTTGCAGGTCGGACAGCATGGACCCTGCGTCCGATTCAGACCAATCCTCTTGATTGACGCCGTCGACTTGCTGGTGCACCAGATCAAGATGCTCCTGCAGGGCTTGCCCCAGACTGCAGAGCAGGGGGTGCCCCGTATCGGGAAGCATCAGCGGATCGTCCTTGAGCGGGTGATCCTGCATGATGAGTGCTTCACGCTTCCGCTCGATCGTCTTTTCCGTCTGGCTCTCGAACCAGTGCTCTTGGGACGGGTTCATAAGGTAAAGGTCAACATCCACGATCGGAGCCATGATATCCTGCAGGAAGGATAAATAAGGGACGGGCATCGCGGTTGTTCCGAATACGGCAATACGCCGGTAGGTGTCGTTGAAGGTCGTCTTCAATACCGCAGGCTTGGCGCTCTTCATCTCTGCAAACAGGGCGGCATAAGACTTGTCGTTTTCGTCCAGCAGCATTTTCCAGAGGGTCTGTTGCCAGTCGGATGGATTTTCCTTTTCGCTCCAGGCCTGGAGCTCCTTGCAGCGGTACACCTGATAGTCGTCGAAGAGGACGGCAAGGCGACCGGCAAGCTGGAAGCGTCGCTGATCCGACGGGTTGTCCCCGAGGTAGGCGCTGAGCGGCTTTAATATATCGCTCGTCAGACCGCAGGTTTTAAGCAGTTTGTAGATGCGCCACTGGAGGGATTGGATAGAGTAGGGGTGCAGCTTGGCGATACGCCTTGTCGGTTTTTCAGCGGCCGGTATGAGAAGTTCATTCATCCAGTCATTGATGAATGGGTAAAGCAACTGGAATGAGCAGTTGGCGAGAATACGGTCATGACGCCTGTCCCAGTCGAATACAAAATGATGGTGGAGCCAGGCCTCCATGATGTTGCTGTTCGTAACGATACAGCAAGGCTTCAGGGGATCGTCCAGATCGGCGTCGAAAAGCGTTGAAAACATGGTTGTAGCCATATCTTCCAGTCGATTTCCCCAACATACGGTGAACGTTCCCATGATCCTCCTGTCCGGATTTTAAAGTGCTGATTCTATAGCATGATATTCGAAGAAATGCCAGTCAAAAAGGAATGCATGGTGCTTTTTCTGTAGTCAGGTTGCAACGATGCGGAGAGGCTCGTCATTCAACAAGAACAGACGGGATCTCCGCGCGGAATTGGCATCCATCCCCGAACCGTTCGATGATGCTGGCCCTTTGCTCGGCGCTATAGGGGCTGGACATGCTAGCCCAATACCCTTCCTTGTATTCATGGCCGGGGATCTTGAAAAGCGTTTTGGTTTTCGCCTCTATCTGGATTTCCCATTCTTCGAGAAGTTCCGCCATGACCATCTCTTCTTCCCAGACGAACTGGTTTTCCTGAAGGTAGGGTTGCCGTTTCATGAAATCGGCAAAGGCTGCCTGTTCCTCCGGTGACGACCAATCGGAGAAGACGCCGCGTCCGCCATTGCCTGCATCATTAAAGCGCGCAACCCGCCGTCCATCGCGATATAGGGCGCAACTAACCGAAGGCCAGCGAGTTCCCCGCCCGAAATCGACATCCTTGACTGCATAGCCCATGAATTCCTCCTATCCTCCCGTTCTTTCA
>DIZZ01000006.1:0-5280 GCA_002428045.1 Verrucomicrobia bacterium UBA6015 | reverse complement strand
GCCAGCAGTTGTCTGGCTCGGGTCATGGCCGTGTAAAGGCCGTCCTGGTTCCAGCGGGGATCGGCGGGATCCACATCCAGCAGGATCACGGCATCGGCTTCGCAGCCTTTGTAGGCCATGTAGGTAAAGTAGGGGACGACGCCCTTTGCCGCCGTACCCCGCTCCACAATCCTGAAGCTACCCGCCTTGCCGGTGTTCTCCATGCAGGTATGCTCGATCGAATGAGCCCCCAGTACGATGATCTGGTTTTCCGTAAGGCCTTCCTTGCAAATCCACTCATGGAGGATTTTCCCGAGCAGCCGGCGGCGCTGTCCAGGAGCCCTGTCCCCGCACTCCGTAACGGGCTGTCCTTCGGGTAGTTGCTTTGCGATCGGTAGACGCATCCCTGTGTATTTCTCGATCGCCGTGGTGATGGCTCTTGTGCTGCGGCAGTGGTTTGCCAGCAAAAATGGTGGTTCCTCCACAGGCCAGCTCCGGTCGCCCGCAAAGACATTCTGCTGTTCGTCATAGAACAGGTAGTACCAGCCATCCGGTTGAATCGCCTGCTCCAGCGCAATCCACGCGCCGAAACGGAAATCCTGGGCCTCGTCCACCAGAATGGCATCATAGAGCGGCCGGGCATTCCGCAAGGCGGTATCCAGCAGTTCCGGTGCCTGCTCCCACCAGAACGCCGTGGTGTTTGGCGGCGTCGAGGGCCATGCCTTGCCGCAGCAGGTTCGGCAGAAGGTGTGGAATACCTGCATGTCGATCCCCGGTTGATCCTCCAGGTGCGCCTTGATGTAGCCGCAGAGTGCTTCGTTATAGACGAGGAAGAGAACTCGTTTCCCCTCCGCTGCCAGACGCCGGGCCAGGGCGACCGCAAGGATCGTCTTTCCCGAGCCCGCGCAACCGGAAATCCGTGCCCGCCGGCGGTTCCCGATGAAATCCAGCAGCAGATCGTGGGGCAGGCTGCTGGCGGGAAGGTCGCGCCGTTCCACGCCGATGCGATCGGCTAGTCGGTTCCCATAGACAAAATCCGGCATCAGCAGCTTCCGGACGGCATCGATTTCCACATCGGTAGGGTTTCTCCGCCCCTTCTGGCACCATGCCGCCGAGCAGGCTTCGATTCGCGTTGCCAGCATCTCGGGGGAGTCCCAGGGGATGGCGGTCTCGGCGGTAATATCGGCTGCACAGGCGATTGCGCCAGCATGGGCATCCGGCAACAGGACGGTGTGGCCTGTCGAAAGCGGGAATTCGCTCCTGGTACAATCCAGCGCCCGGCACAGCCAATCCGTCAGCGAGTACTTGTTCACGACGGCCTGTTGCCACGGGCTGCATGACATTAGCCGATCATTCTGGAACCATTTCTGCTGGTTTCCGTCGACCAGTGTCCGGATGGTGCCTTCCTTCACCTCGGCGTAAAGAATCACGCCACGCTTGAGATCAAGGAACACAAAGTCGTTTTCTCCATCCACCAGTGTCCCGCTGTCCTTATGCTCCCGGATAAAAGGCAGGGAATAGAAGACCAGGAAATGATTGGGCAGTGCGGTCTGGACTGACGCATAGACAATCCGTTCCCCGCGATTCGAAATCTCATTTGCTGTAGCAACGCTGGATATGATTCTGGCCATTGGATATAGCTCCCCTCGGCTCGACGCTACGTCGACTGTTCAGCGTTACGCGTCCATGACAAAATCCGGACCGCTTCCTCCAGGGTGGAGAAGGATTGGCGGACGTCATATGTGATGTTGCAGTATTTCGTCTCTGGATCGCACTTGTAGTAGTGGGTTCCTTTGCTCCCATGATCATTGACCGTGAATCCTGCGGTTTCCCACACTGAACGCAACTCGTCCAGTTTCTCCCAAGCCTCGGCAGGGTCAATTTCGGATCCCGGTGCGCCGTCTACTCGTATATCACATTCAATAATGCAATCCTTAAGGTCGATGAAGGCGATATCAAAACCGCCATATTTGATTCGTGCCTGCTCATCATCGAACTCCTCAACGTCAATTCCTATGCCTTTCAGCGCCTCTTTCAATTGTTCCATCGTGAATGTGCTCATGTTCGCCTCCAATATTTCAGATTTCGTCATTGTTCAGCACCACCCTATCACCAGAGGAGGGTGATTTTTGCATGGTTATTGATTTGCCGCGCCCCTGCATCGTGAAGAATTCGATCATGTCAGTCTGGATCGTATCTTTGGGCGGCAATCGCCAGCTTATGCAGGCCGTCTTTTACCCTTCTCGCCAGTCTGATCCAGTATTCGACCTGACTATCAAGGAAGGCGAGTGACCCTACCGGATTCTCGCGCCATTCACCCTTCGCTTGCCATGGGTACTCCGTATTAACGGCGTCCGTCCGTTGACCGCTCGCTCCAGGCGTCAGCGCAAGTAGATCGCCGACTGCACGTCGCGTGGAGATGTCAAATAACTTCGAGAGGTGCGGGTGATGTTCTTTATGCCGGAGCAAAGGATCGCCCTTATTCAACAATGCGTGAATATACTTGTCTGGACGGTGATCCATTTTTGGCGATGAACCATTTACAATCATATATCCTTTGATCGCTTTTTCTACCGTTTGGGCGCACATGGCTGCTGCATGGCACCCGGCGTCCTCTGGGCGCATCGGACGGGGAACCTGACGCAATGCCTCCGCTACGCGCAGATCGCTTTCCGCCTGGCGCAACCAAGGTGTTGCCTCATACACGCTCACAACCCAAGCTCCTTGCGGAGCGTCTTGGCTATCTTGCTGCCATCACTATAAACCACAGAGCCCTTGCTTATGTCATCAAGCAGAGGATCGCGGCGCTTGATAGCTGCACGAATTTGACTGGGACTAGCAAGTACCAAGTGGAGCTTTCCGAGCATAACGAGGCTCGCTGACGGAGCAAAATCGGTGATAAAAAGCTCATCGTCATCGGCTCCAGGAAAATCCACCAGCACTTCGAGTAGATAAATGTCACCGGCCACATCACCACTGAAGCGTACAGCCAGCATCAATGGTTGTTCCGTTTGCTGCCGGTGCGACTCCAACAATTTCCTGACGGCCCTATCGTTTAAGACTTCCGTCGCATCTATTTCTGCTATTGCGCCCATCGTGCATTCTCCTTGTTCCATTCGACCACACTCTACAAAACACAATTCCCCCAAATATTACCAACCACGTCCAGTCTATTGCGCATGCTCCTTCTCGAG
Organism: Verrucomicrobia bacterium UBA6015; assembly: GCA_002428045.1. Lineage (GTDB taxonomy): Bacteria > Verrucomicrobiota > Kiritimatiellia > UBA8416 > UBA8416 > UBA8416. The sequence continues at coordinate 2,107 of DIZZ01000006.1, read as the reverse complement.
CTTGATCATGGAAAAATGCTTTTTCAGAAAATCCTGCAGTTTTGGGATATTGTTGTCCCCCCAATTCCCAGACACATAATATTCCGTTCCGTCAAATACTACAGGGCTTTCTTTGCTCTCACGGTATCGGTTATACTCTTTTTCGGCAGCCGTTATTTCTGCAACCGTTTTCAGCAATGAAAAACTTGAAGAACGATCCGACTTAAGCTGAATAAATTGTTCAGCCGTGATTCCTGATTCAATCAACACGTTAGCGATTTCTCTACCAAGAGCGGTTTTTTTGACCTGCCGCCGGACGACCTTGCCATCGAAGAGAACCGCGAATGTGCTGAAATCCTTACTGCCTGAGCGTACAATTTTGTCCGCGTCATCACGCAATTCCTGATCCTGGTTCGGGTCGCTGCTGATGGCGTAAAGAGCGGCAAGAATCAACGGTTTGTGTTTCTCCCAAAATCCTGTGAGAAGGTTTCGTTCATGTTCGGAAACGGCCATGATTACATCTCCTTTGTTATCTTTTTTCTCACTCTGGGCGATTACACTGGGCACCGACAGGGCCCGAAGATAGTCTGAAAGGAAGTCGCGCCTATTACCTGACGGCAACAAGGCTAAAGCAGGCTCGATTAAGTAGTCTACGATGTACTGGTAATTGATTTGAAGGAAATCTTTGCATTCGCAATCAGGATCTTCGTACGCCATCAACTTCACAGTGGGGGTTGGCGTAAGGTACACAAGCAGCGCATAGTCGTACTTGTGCCGATTCTCTCGTAGCCAATCCGCATATTTCATTGTTTGCGAGTCGTGCTCACGCGAGTTTACTTTATTTTCGATCAGGACAATAAGCCGTTTAGGGCTTATGTCGCTTCCCGAAATTGAGCAAACGACATGAATGTCGATTCGGCCATTCTTGCCGAAACAGACTTCCGTGTCGACGGTTGCCTCATCAATCGCAACGCGACCGACGATCAACTGGTCCAAGAGTTCAGTTGGAACTTCCTTAGGCAGGTGCTGCCTGCTTTCAATTCTTGCCATTACGCAGGCTTCAATGAACTTGTTCAGGCTAAACGTTCCTAATCCATGAGATCCGTTGGGGTCTAGAAGCCAGGCTAGAAAGCGACTGTGCCGTGTTTCGTTGCGGTGGATATTAAGAATCTCGAAGGTTGAGCATCGCCGGTAAAACGCATCCAACTCACGAAGTTCGGGGCTGTTTGCAAAGGAGATAATCGCCTTCGTGACGTCCCCAATCTCCGCCAACCAATCGGGATCTCCGCTATTGCCTTCCGTCATTTTACTTCCCTCCGTTTCGCACGACATTTGCCTTTTTGATCTTGCGGTGAATTCGCCTATGGATGGCAGTCAGTCGAGGCGGATGTTCATGCGCTTGGCTTCCTCTGCGTAAGTTCTGCAACGGCGGGCGTGGGTTGTCTTTCTGTCATATCCTTAACCGGCACTTGCTACCCCTTTATATTTTTTCCGCCATCTGGTGGTTCAATTCAAGCAGGCGTTCTAGGATGGCTTCGTCCGACAGGTCGGCGGGCCAGCCGTAGGCGGCAGCGACCGCCGCGTCAAGCCGGGCATGACAATCGGCGAGCCACGCGGGACGTTCGTTGTAGAGCTTGGTGAGGGTGCGGTCTTTGAGGCGGGCAGCGCAGTCGGTGTCGCGTGCCACAAGGCGGGGATAACGTACGGTGCCGACCTTGAAATCGCCTCTGTCTGTCACCGTAGCTAGGTCAATGTACCGGTTCCATGGGCCGCCGACGGTACCGGGAAACGCCAAGACTTCCGAGTGCGTCCAGTCCGGCGGGTTGAGCCAGTTCTCGCGCAGCGTGTTCAGTTCCTTCGCGGCGGCGGCAATCGCCACGTCGCATTCGGCGTGAGACTCCGGAAAAGGGAACGTCTCAAAGCAGGTGGTCGGCGTGTAGCGGAAACCGCTTTCCTTCTCGCGCAGTTGGGTGCCCAGCGCCCGCGTCCACACTTCATGAAAGCGAGAATGAACCAGACCAAAGAACATATCATCCGACCGGGCAAAGGCAAAGGTTGCGCTATCTGGTAAGGTTGGCGCGGTGAGCCAGGCAAAGATCCGGTGTTTGGCCACACGGCAGGTGCAGAG
>DIZZ01000266.1:8248-13606 GCA_002428045.1 Verrucomicrobia bacterium UBA6015 | reverse complement strand
CGCCGCCAGCGCCAGCAGATAACCCTCCGCGCCGAATCCCATGATCTGGCCGACACAGGCGGATGCCGTCAGGCTGACATGCCGGAAGGCCTCCCGCTTGTGGGTATTGGAGAGGTGGACCTCGACACAGGGCAACCCGCTGGACTTGATCGCATCGTGCAGCGCCACGCTGGTGTGCGTGTAGGCCGCTGGATTGAAGATCACGCCGTCAAACCGTCCGTAGGCCTGCTGCAGGCGGGTTACCAGAACCCCCTCTTCATTACTCTGGAAACACTCGATCTCAATCCCGGCCTCGCTGCCGGTCTGAAGGATCCGTCGATTGATTTCATCCAGCGTTTCGCGGCCATAGATGGCCGGTTCGCGCGTGCCCAGCATATTCAGGTTGGGACCATGCAACACCAGTATTTTCATGCTCTATCCTCTACTTTCACATCCCTTACATGCTGCAAGTCGTCGGGACTGTACTCGATCATCCGATGATCCTCAAGCCGCACACGTACCCGGCGGCACAGCGTCTTGATATCGATCACTTGCCCGCGACCATCAGGCGTATCAACCACCGTGCCCTCACGCGGCATACCATGCATGGCATCCTTGTATTGGTCAACCTCATAACGCAGGCAGCACTTCAGCCGCCCGCACATCCCGCTGATCGCACTGGGATTGAGGGATAGGCGCTGCGTACGAGCCATGCGCACATTCACGGATTCGAAATGCTTCAGCCATGAACAGCAGCATTGAACGCGCCCGCAAGGGCCCAGGCCGCCGATCAATGCCGCCTCATCGCGCACCCCGATCTGGCGCATCTCCACCCGGCAATGCAGTTCCGAGGCCAGGCGCTTGACCAGCTCGCGGAAATCCACGCGATCCTCGGCCGCAAAGAGGACCAGCAGGATTTTGCGGTCAAAGGTGTAACGCACCCGGACCAGGCGCAGCGGCAGGCTAAGCGCTGCCGTCGCCGCCCGGCAGCTATCCATCGCCATCTTTGCCATCAACTCATTCTCGCGAACCCGAGCCTGATCCTGCAGGGTTTCGCATCGCACGATCCGCGGCTGATGTGCCGGATCACCGGAGGGTTCATCAGGGCTGATCGCGACAATCGTGCCGATCTCCAGAACCTGGCCAGCATCGTAGATGCACCGGTCGTTCTCATGCACAGGCACCCCGGCAGGACATAGACACTGCACGCATTCCCCGGCTTCCACCTCGACTGTCACCCGTTTATCCATCGCGTCCCTTTTGGCTTGTGCCCGGCACTCAACCATTCCCGTTCAGTTTTAAAAATGCATGTTCAAACACCAGTGATTCAGACAAGTTACGGTTCAACTGCGTAACAATCGTTTCGACCGCCTGGATCTGCTCCATCGCCTGACGATAGGAACATTCACCGGCCACCTGCCGCAGGGTGTCGACGTCGGCGTTGAAGGAGAGATACTGCGTTTCACCGCCACAGACCAGCACCAGGATATCCCGATACCAGTTCAACATCGAGCACAGTACGCCATGACGCCATTCGCGGTAGCGGGCACCGATCCGCGCCTCCAGTGTTTCCTTGTCCACATTCTCATCGGTATCGTCCTTGGCCTCGCGCTTTTCCTCTTTCTCGATCTCGGTCTTACGTTCCTTCATGAACCCGGCTAACCGGTCGGCCCGCCCCAACGCACCGGCAATGCCACCCGCACGCCCCACCTCGGTGAGGATATGGATCAGCGCCTGGCAATCCTCCGCGTCGGCACCACTGCCGGCATGGTCATCGATAACAAGCCGCTGGCACCGGGAAATAATGGTCGGCATCAGGCGCTGCGGACTGTCCGTCAACAAGAAGAAAAGGGTTTGTTCGGGAGGTTCTTCCAGCGTCTTGAGGAAGGCATTGGCCGAACTGGCATTCAGGCAGTCTGCGGCCGAAATCACCCCGGCCTTCCACCCCCCCTCGAAAGAGGTCGTGTTCATCTCATGCAGGAATTCGCGCATCGGCTCGATCCCGATGACCCGCGATTTCTTCTGGGGCTCAAGCCAATGGATGTCGGGATGCGTCCCCTTCGCCACCGCCACACAGCGCTTGCACACGCCGCAAGGCGGCTGTGCTTCCCGGCAGAGCAACCTTGACAATACGCGTTTGACGAAGGTCTCGCCGCTACCGCGCGGCGGTGCCGCCACCACATAGCCTTGTGCCAGGCGACCGCTGGCCAGACTGTGGACGATCGAGACATAGGCATGTTCCGGCGTCATGACAGCACCTCGCGAACCTGTGACCAAACCGCCTCGTGTACCGCCGCCACCGGGGCCGCCGCCTCAATCCGGCGGAACCGCTCCGGCCAGCGTTTCGCTAAATCCCTGAACCCCTCGGTCACCCGGGTATGGAATAGCATCGATTCGCGCTCCATCCGATCCAGTCCATCCCCTACCCCGGTATGGCGCTGGCGGATGCGCCGGAAGCCTTCCTCCACATCCAGATCAAGCAGAAGGGTCAGCACCGGCCACACGCCAGCGACGGCAAACTGGTGCAATCCCATCAGGACATCCACGTCAAACCCCCGACCATAACCCTGGTAAACCGTTGTGGAATCGGCAAACCGGTCGCAAAGCACGATCGCGCCCCGATCGATGGCCGGACGAATAACGCGCTGCACCAACTGCGCCCGACTGGCCTCGAACAGGAGCGTTTCGGCCTCCGGGCAAAGATCTTCCCCCGCCGCATCATGCTGTATCAGGTGGCGGATTGCCTCGCCAGCGGGCGTTCCTCCCGGCTCGCGGGTGGTCACCACATCCCGGCCCATGGCGCGCAGCCGCTCCGCCAGCAACCCGATCTGCGTGGTCTTGCCAGCGCCTTCCGGCCCCTCAAAGGTTATGAAAAGCCCATTCATCGTTTGGTCAGTTTCTGCCCTTCCGGCGTATCACGCACATCCCATCCCGCCGCCTGCATCGCATCGCGTAGCCGGTCGGATTCCGTCCATTGCTTCGCCGCCCGTGCGGCCGCCCGTGCCGTCAACATGACCTGCACCGCCTCGGGAATCGCCAGCGCGGGCGGCGTTAGGACACCGAGCACCGTATCGAACCGTGCAAGCAACGCCAGCACCTGCGATGCGCTCCACACAATCCGTCCGGCATCAAGGTCGCGGTTGCCCGCATGCACCATTTCAAAAATCCCGGCCAGGGCCTCCGAAATATTCAGGTCCTCATCGAGCGACGTCTTGAATACCGTTTCGGCCTGCAGCGCCCAGTCCGGCAGTGAGCTCCCCGCTGCCGGGGCCTGCTTCAGCCGGTCCATGAAGGCATCGATACGCGCCAGCGACGAGCGAGCCGCCTCCACCGCCTCGAAGGTGAAATTGAGCGACTGGCGGTAATGTGCCGCCAGCAGCACATAACGGACCTCTCGCCCGTTATAGCCCCGGGCCATCACATCGCGCAGCGTATGGAAGTTACCGAGCGACTTGGACATCTTCTTTCCGTCGACAATCAGGTGCGCCGAATGCATCCACGTCTTCACAAACGGCTTACCCGTGGCCCCTTCGCTCTGGGCGATCTCGTCATCATGATGCGGAAAGATATTATCGACACCACCCGTGTGGATGTCGAAACTTTCGCCGAGGTAGCGCATGCTCATGGCCGAACATTCGACATGCCAACCGGGGCGACCGCGACCCCACGGGGAATCCCAGGCCACGTCGCCATCATCGGCATCCCAGGCTTTCCAGAGCGCGAAATCCGCCACATTTTCCTTTTCGTACTCATCCTGGGCCACCCTTGCCCCGGCACGCAGCCCAGCCATGTCAATATGCCCGAGCTTGCCGTAGCCAGGGAACCGCGCAATGCTGAAATACACGGACCCGTCGTCCGATGTGTAGGCCAGCCCCCGTGCCATCAGCCGTTCGATCAGCGTGATCACCTCGGCAATATGATCGGTGGCCGCCGGATAATGCTCGGCGGGTTCGATGTTGAGCAGCTTCAGATCCTCGAAGAACATCCGCTTGAACGGGGCAGTATAGGCATCCAGCGAAACCCCGGCCTGGCGCGATCCGCGGATCGTCTTGTCGTCGACATCCGTCAAGTTCATCACCTGCGTCACCTCGAACCCGCTGTACTTAAGATAACGCCGCAGCAGATCCTCGAATACATAAGTTCTGAAATTACCGATATGCGCAGCATTATAAACAGTTGGACCGCAGGTATATAGACGAACACGACGCCCCTCTATCGGAACGACCGGCTCCATCTGCCGCGACAACGTATTGTAAACCCTCATGACAACTCCTTAATGATCGTAACCTTCCCGCCCCGCTCCACCCGGCCCCCCCCATCCCATGCCAGACAACCCCGCAGGCGTGACCTACTATGCCACAAGCTCGCTCTCAAAAAAAGGCGTTTCTTCAGGTCTCTGTGCTTTTTAATTGACTTGATCTTATCGACTAAATGTGAACACTATCATGCAGGTTTCAGAAGGAGTTCCGAAATATCAAATTCCGTTAAAGGGGAGTTGAAATGAAACGTGTTTGCTTTGGTATCCTGGCACTTTCCGTATATACACTGACGACGACGGTGAGCATGGCATCCGAGCCATCCTCCACAAAACCCTCTGCAGACAAAGTGCTGCAGACACTGACTGCGGGCAATGCCAATTTTGCGAAAGGAAACTTGACCCATCCATTCACGGACAAGGAGCGCATTGCGCTTGCCTCGAAATCCAACCAGGGAAACTTTGCCACTGCCACCATTATATCGTGCTCGGATTCGCAGGTGCCGGTTGAATATATCTTCGACGGTGGACTGATGAACCTGTTTGTGATCCGGGTTGCCGGGAATGTTTGCAATACCGACGAGATTGGATCCGCAGAGTACGGGGTCTGCCATGTTAACACCCCGGTGCTGATCGTACTGGGGCATTCGCAATGCGGGGCGGTCACCGCCGTTGCGCAGACAGTGATGGGGAAAGGCCATGAGCTTGAAGCAAACATCCCACCGCTGGTGGCACCGATCGTTCCCGCCGTTGAAAGTGTGCGTACGGCATTTCCCCAGGTGACCATGGATAACCTGGTGAACCGCTCGATTGAGGCGAACATCTGGCAAGGCATCGAGCATATCTTCACCCGCAGCCCCGCTATCCGTGCAAAGGCGGCCAGCGGCGACGTCACCGTGGTCGGTGCCATCTACGATCTTGAAACCGGCTTGGTCCGTTGGCTGCCGAAGGAAAAGGTCGACGCCCTGCTGGCCAAGGCTTCCGGGGGACAAAACAACTCGCCCGTAAAGCCGGAAGCCCATGCGGCACCGGAGCCTGAGGCTCAAGCGGCACCGGAAGCCAAGGCTCACGAGCCGGCAGCACCGGAGCATTCCGCACACTAGACGGCAGTCCCCGCCGTTCCC
>DIZZ01000266.1:0-8208 GCA_002428045.1 Verrucomicrobia bacterium UBA6015 | reverse complement strand
ACTGGTGGTAATCGGTTTCATGGCATTCACTGTATAGCCGCCGCCACCGCAAGGCAAGCGGAAATAAGCCTGTTAGCGGGTCGGGGCTGGCAGCCGACGCAGATCCGCCCCCTCACGAAGGTGGATGGCGGCGGCGACGCGCGGAACATACATCCGAGTCTCGATGGGTAGCTCATCGGCAATGTCCTCGAACCGGGTGCCCCCCTGCTTCTTGAGGGTTTTACCCACGCGCCCTTCGCCCGCGTTGTAGGCTGCCACCGCCAGCGGCCAGTCTGAAAAGCGGCGATACAACAGCCGCAGATAGCGGGCGGCGGCGGTGCCGCAGCGCTGCGGATCCGTACGTTGATCCGTCGGTGTCATCGCCAACCCGAATCGTTCCGCCGTAGCAGGCATGAACTGGAACAGCCCAGCCGCCCCCACCGGACTCTTCGCCTTGGGATTGAAGGCGGATTCGACCTCCGCCAACCAGATTAGTTCAGGCGGAACCCCCTCGGCCTTGAAGATGGCCTTGAGCGTTGGTGCCAATTGCCGGGCCATCGGGACCGGTGTCGAGGGCAGACGGGCCGCCCATGTCTTGATATCCTGATCCATGTTGACTTTACGTTTCAACGGACCTGGCGGCCGCACGGTGGTAACCGAGGGCTGCCGGGGCGGCTGACGTGGGGGCTGACGAGGGGGCGTGCCCGGACGCGGTGGTGGCGGCGGTGGCTGGGATGGCCCGCTCGTGTATTGCTCTGCAACCCGCAGATATTCAAGACGTTGCCGGAACCACACGGCAAGCGATTCGCCCCCCTCGATACCGTCCAACTGCTGCACCGCCAGCTCGGCATAGGGTCGCAACGCCGCCACATCCTCCCAGGACGTGTCGCCGAGGGCCTGCCCGATGAGCCGCCCGATCACGTCCCAGTCCACCTCGACCGAGCCCGAGAGTGCCGCGATCCGAGCCGCCAACGGGCGTTGCTGGACATCCTGCACAACGGTGGTACTGATCCGCGAAACGGCATCCCAGTCCACTTCCCACTCCTGCCCGTAAGCACACACAGGAAGTACTGCAAAAAAGCTAGCCACAACCGCATATCGCATGATTAATCCTCCGCTGATCCCCGGGCATGGCGATTATGGAGCCTGCTCATCAATTCTATAGAATCGCATCGGTACCTGCTCAATACGCCCCGTATACGACATCGACCCTGCAACCCCTGGCAGGTTCGTCGCGCCAGGAAGCCCTCGCCACTCCGCGACCTCCTGCATGCGGGTTCCTGACGATAGGTGATACACCCGTCCGGTCTGACTCTGCCATGTGACCACAAACTGCCCAGGGTTCTCCGCACTCAGTCGCATCGAAGGCGGCGCATAAACACGGACACTGATCGGCACCGTCAGGATGGGTTGCAAAGGGGCATTACAAGGGGCGATCCACCGAGTCTGGTAGAATCCCGGCGCGAGGGTTGCCGTTTTCAGACGCAGTTCAACATCTGCGGTGCCACCGGCAGGAACGGAACCACTGGCCGGGGCCACCAACCACGGGGTTTCCCACGAAAATGAAATGTCATCCAGGAACCACCCGCGCGATTCGACGAAAGCGTCAGTCCCGAAACGGAAACGCACTTGGACGACTTCCCCCGCATAGGCCGCCAAGTCAAACTCAACCAATTCCCAGCCCCCCGTGGTCCCGCCCAGACAGGGTCGGTTGCCTTCAAATGGCGAGGCGGAGTTGGGCGTGATCTGATAAGGATATCCACCAACGGGCGTGATCGATTCAAACGTATGACCATCATCACGGGAAATCTCCACCACAGCACCATCCCAGTAGTGGTTTTCAAACCCATTGGAGCCATCCCGCTCCATTTCCGCCCAGTGCATGAAACGCAGGACTGGAGAGCCCCCCAACATAACGGGGGGAGTGTAAAGCGAGGCGTCCATGGACCCGCTATAACTACCCCCCGATGGACTTCCGCAGAACCAGGCATACGGCGGAGAAAACGCCTGGCGCGTGGAAATGTGCCATTGATCCCTTGCCCCTGAATGGGTCCATGCACCGGGCTCGGGGGCCACCGGTTCGCTCATGCCATCGCTCGTGCGCCACTCCGCCGTGGCATTGCCGGCATTGGTTAGATGAACCGAGACGGTCGTGTTCTGGCCAGCAACGGCAGACAGGCTGGTCGACGGCGGCACGTAGGAAAGGACGGGGTAAGTGACCGTGAACTGATGTACCGCCGACGTCGTCGCATATAACCCACTGTCGGAGGCTACGATGTAATAGGAAATCTGATCGCCCGGCAGATCGGGCAGTGAAATCGAACCACGATAAAGGGCATCCCCCGCTGACGTCATCGGAACCTGCAACCAATCCCCCTGATTGCGCTGCCAAGCCAGCGTGACCGATGCAACAGTCCCCCGGTCGGTGATAGCGGCCTGGATCGACCACGGCGAGGGGACTATGACCGCTGGCGGCAGGGGAACATGCGCAATGACCGGTCCTTCGGGAACGGATTCGGAGGATGACGGATCGGCCCCGTCGGCAAATTCCTGCGCATTACTGAATCCGTCGCCATCAGGATCGGTATCCCCGGCACCGTTTAAACGGTTGAAATAGAACTGTTCCCACCAGTCAGCCAACCCATCCGCATCCGAATCCTGCATCACAGGCAAATAACGAGCAACTGCCGCCTGCGGCTCCGCGATAGAGGGGATGACGGCGGGATTGCGAGCCGCACTGACGGCATCCGGATATCGCTGACCGTTGATCTCCCACCCTGTAAAGGCATGCGATACCCCATTTATATCCGCACGCTCAGGGGCCTCCAGCGTATTCAGCGTGGAACCAAGCTCATGCCAAGCTACCGCATTCAACACGCCTGTCGGATACGACGTTTGCGTCAGCGTGATCTGCTCGCGCCAGTGCCAAAGCAGATACGAGGTATCCCGGATCAAAAAATCGACCCGATTCGTGTAACCGACCGTGGGCACCGACCCCGCCCCCTCCCATCCCGAGCAACGCCAGCGCCGTCCGTCAACAGAGGCACTGAATTCGGGCGCTATAGCACTGACGCCCGCGCCATGGGGCGAGATCGACTTGCCATACCCAGGCGAAACCGCCCCGATCCCGGCAGGATACCCGGCGACGTAGAGGGTGACCGGATACGTGATTTCAAACGCATGCAAGGAGGCATCCGCTGGATAGGTAGCAACGTGTCCAGACAGCATTTCCACCCTGATCATGTAAGACACCCTGGCACCGGTGGGCTGCGCCGGGATATGGGCAACAAAACGATCATCGCCCTCATAACGCATGCCCACGGACGTGAGGATATCGGGATCGCCGGTCGTATTCCACAGCAACTCAACCCGGTTGGTGTCCACAAACGACAGGCTGGGCCGGACCCTTACCTCTACAGGAAAACCGGCGCTTCCATCCATTGTATTCGGCAGCGGCTCATGCCAGATTTGCACAGGGCCCAGCGCGATGGCCTTATAAACATTCAAGCGCCCCCCCGACACGCATAGTCCGTTCAAGGCGGGCAGCACGTCGACACTTTCAAGCAACAAGCGTCGCACATCCTGCCAGTCTAAATCAGGAAACATCTCGAACAGCAGGGCCGCCGCCCCGGCGACATGAGGGGAGGCCATAGAGGTACCGGTCTTCGATCCGTATATATCTCCAGGTAAGGTACTTAGAATATTCTCTCCGGGAGCGCCAAGATCGACTGCGGTCGCCCCGTAATACGAACTGGCACTTAATTGATCGCCAGCCGTGGTATTCGCCACGGCCACCATATTGCTGACACCGAAACTGGATGGATAATGTGGATAAAGATCGTTATTCCGCTCCACGCCAGTACCATTCCCCGCCGCCGCGATATGCAGGATGCCTTGCGACTGGGCAAGCTGGAATGCATCCTGCAGCAGTTGCGAAAATCCCGTTCCGCCCCAGCTATGGTTGGTCACGCGAATCCTCGGTGATTGCCCCCCCTGGCGACCCGCCATCGAGATGACGTAGTACATCCCCGAGGCGGCATCCGACACATACCCTTCCAGCACACCATCGACATTATATCCGAAAAACTTAATCGGGATGATGCGTACATTCCACGCCACGCCCACCACCCCCAGCGTATTGTTGCCGACCGCCCCAATGGTACCGGAAACGTGGGTTCCGTGGCTATTGAGATCCGTGGGATCATTGACATCGTGATAGAAATCCCAGCCATGAATATCATCCACATACCCGTTGTTATCATCATCGGTACCGTTCCCGTCAATCTCATGCGGATTGATCCATAGATTATCGACAAGATCGGGATGGTCCACGTCAATGCCGGTATCAAACACCGCCACGGCAACACCGCCCGTCCCTGTAGTGGCATCCCAGACGCGCGGCATGCCGATCTTTTCCATCCCCCATAAAGCACTGTAACGCGCATCGTCAGGGCGGGTCTCGGCAATCGACACCTGCCCTGCGGGAGCCTCATCGTTAATCGTGCAGAGGTAGTCGGGCTCCGCGATGCCGATGAAAGGCTCTCCCGCAAGCGCACGCAATAACGCGGGCACGGAACCCGCATCCGGCGTGTCCACGGCAACGAGGAACCCGCGCGGAACCCGAAGTGCCGTACGCAACCGGAACCCATGCTTCCGGATGGCCCGCTCCAGATCCGCCTCCGTCGCACCCTCGCGAAGCTGTACCATCACATGATCCCCGACCATCGTGCGCCGCTCCAGCAACACGTCTTCAGCCCCCGGCAATTCCGTCCGCTGCCAGCGCTCCTCAATCCGGTGAACCGTGTACTTTCCCGTATTCTCAACCAGCCGCTCCCTGACATACCCCCGAGCATCCTGCGCCCGGATCTGCCAGCCGCCCGCCGAGCCCCCCGGATCCTGCCCGTGAGGGATGGATACGTGTGCCGCTTCAACCGCCCCCGACGCCTTGCCAGACGGGCCCGCCGCTGCGCTACCCGAACCACCACCAGTGCCGACACCGTTGATGGAGGGCGACGGATTCCCCATCGGCGGAGGGGAAGCAACATGGGCCCAGAATGCAACGAGGCAGACCAGTAACACCGCCACCAAGGATATGCGAAACAGTTTCATTTAATTGTTAATCAATGTACCATTACAGAACCGCCTTTGCCAATCCTTTCCGCAAGCGTTTCTGTAATTTTTGCTTTCCTCTTGCACATTCTATCCGTAGACTGATGCGCGTAAAGGAAGGGGGGCATGAATGCCGGTTTCGTTTGGTTTGTTAAATAGCATCATTCTCGGGGTCTACCTGCTCAGCATGGTACTGATCGGGCTTTATTTCATGCGCCGCCAGCAATCGGCGGAGGAGTACTTCCTTGCCTCACGCGCCATGCCCTGGCTACCGGTGGCGATGAGCATGTTCGCCTCATTGACCAGCGCGGTGACCTTCATGGGCCTTCCCTCCCGCGCCTTTGAGGAGAATGTGTCCCTGCTGATCGTCTGCATCGTCAGCCCGCTACTGGTTCCCGTACTCGTGCTGGTCCTCTACCCGGCCTATCGCCGGCACGGCGTGACAACATCCTATCAATTCATCGGGCTGCGCTTCGGGGCCGCAGGGCGTACCGCCGTCTCGCTGCTGTTTGTGCTGGCGCGCCTCGGCTGGATGGGCACCGTGATTTATGCACCGGCATTGGCGCTGTCCATCGCCACTGGCATGCCGCTGACCCTGAACATCCTGCTGATGGGAGGCATCGCCACCTTGTACACGGTCATGGGCGGTCTGGCCGCCGTGCTCTGGACCGACGTGATCCAGTTTATCATCCTGGTTGCTGGTGCCATCTGGGTGGCGGTTGATCTGGTGATTAAATCGCCCGATGGTGTTTCTGGCATCCTGAGCGTGGCGCAGGCGGCAGGGCGACTGGACATCGGTACCTGGCGACTAAGTCTCTTTGAAATGAGCGGACTGGCGGTCGGGATCTCGTTCTTCCTGCAGATGATGCAGGATTACGGCACTGACCAGGTCACCGTCCAGCGCATGCTGGCCATCCGCAAACCGAGCGGTGTGGCCAAGGCAACCATCTTCAATGCGCTGACGGATGTCGTCATGGTCTCTCTGCTGCTGTTTATCGGGCTCGGACTGTTCGCGTTTTACCAAGCCAATCCGGACACAACCATACCCTCCAGCGATGGCGTCCTGCCCCATTATATCATGCATAGCCTGCCTAACGGGGTGTCAGGACTGCTGATCAGCGCCATCTTTGCGGCGGCTATGTCGAGTATGGATTCGGGCATCAACTCCCTGGCCACGGTCATCGAAATCGACCTGATTAAACCCTTTCGACGCCACCTGCGGGACGAACTCCACGACGTGAAACAAGCCCGCCTGTTGACGATCATCCTGGGCGTTGTCTCGACCGCCATGGCCTTCGGCATTTCGCGCACGGGCAACATCATCGAGGCCTTTTCAACCTACATGGGGCTATTCAATGCGCCTGTACTTGCGCTCTTCGTGCTCGGATTGGCCGTCAAGCAGGCCCGCTTCGCCGCCTGGTGCGCCGGGGTACCGCTGGCGATCGCGGCCACGCTTGCAGCCAAAGCCTACGGCGTGCACTGGGTGTACTACTTCCCGCTCTCGTTCATCGTGTGCTTCAGTACCGGTTGGCTCCTGAGCCTGCGCAACAACGGCCGGAACCAGAACTAACCGTTTATTCGTATTGACCGATTCCTACCGTGCAGGGTACCATTACCCTCGTTGTTTCCAATGTCGGATTTAAGGGGATAAGCAAGGAGGTGCCAAATGAGGTTTAATCATCGGTGGTTGTTCACCGTACTGTTGGCAGGTGCGGTGATGCTTGCCGGTTGCGAAAGCGACGATAGCGGCGGAGGGTCGCCAACCCAGGTTGCCGGAACGTGGAGCCTGACGCAATCTTTCAGCACTGGCAGGGTGGTGACGTTCCCGGTGACCCTGGCCCAAAACAACAGCACACTGACAGGATCAAGCAGATACGGCGACGTGAATGGCTCGGTGACCGGAAACACGGTTGAGTTCACTATCCGAGATGAGGATCTGAAGACGTTTACAGGATCGGCCAGTGGAGAAACCATGAGTGGTACCTTCACCGAGAACTTCGAGGACGAACTTTTCCGCGAAGGCAACTGGGCAGCGGTAAAGACGGCACCCTGAAGCTGGCAGCCTCGCCGAATGCCTGACTCAATCGGTCACGTGATGACGTACGATCCGTCCGTCGCTGATATAGATCAGATCCTCGGCAATGTTCGTGGCGTGATCGGAAATACGCTCCAGATCGCGGGTAACCCGCAAGAGGGCGACCAGCACATCAATCGCGTCTTTTTCGGTCTCGCGGGTCATGCGCACCTTGATCTCGTCATCAATCTCATGCTTCATCTGGTCAATCGCATCATCATCACGGCAAACTGCCCGAGCCGCCTCGGCATCGATATTGACGAGCGCATCAATACTGCGGCGCAGCATGGCCTTCACGGCCTCTGACATCTGGGAGAGATCCACCGGCATGGTGTCGTGTACCTTGCGGTTGAGCACGAGCGCCCGTTCGGCGATGTTCACCGCCAGGTCACCAATCCGCTCCAGATCGCTGTTGATTTTGAGGGTCGCCACCAGGAATCGCAAGTCCACCGCCACGGGTTGGTTCAGGGCCATGATCTTGAGGAGTTCCTCCTCGATATCCACTTCCTTGGCATCGATTTCCTGATCGGCCTCGACCACTGTACGGGCCAATTCCGCATCGCGTGTGACCACCGCCACAACCGCCTTATGCAGCCGGTCCTCGACCATCGCGCACAATTCCAGGATATCGGTCTTGACCCGCCCCATCTCCTTGAAAAAATAAATACTCATCCCCTCCTCCTCTTTCTAATTACCCTGCTGCACAGACATACTGCCGCCAGGGTAGCAGCCATGAAAAATCGTAGACACGTTCAACTTCAACACCCATCTCCGGCCACTCGATAACCCTATCGTTTTCAACAACCGCTTCCTGAATATGACTCTGCCAAGCATAATCACGATCGCTGGCTCTTACCAGCCGATAATGTTCCAACGGATTCTGTGTGATCAACGCCTGCTGATGGCTTGATCCGACAGGGCGAAGCACCTCCACTTCACGGCAGGCAATCAGACACTCCAAGGCGCGCATCACCGGTTCACGACCGCTCTTGGATTGCTTCAGCAGCAGCTCCAGGCTCATGGCCTGCCGAGCCGATAGACACTGC
>DIZZ01000158.1 GCA_002428045.1 Verrucomicrobia bacterium UBA6015 | reverse complement strand
TGGGCGTTCCGCATATCCTGCGTGATGGTGCGATCCAGCAACCCGTTTTCCGACGCATCGATCGCCGTCTGTCCCTCGCTGATCGTGAGCAACGTGTCGATCGTCAACATATCCACACGGGTGAACGTTTCCTTGGTTTTTGCAGCCTGGCGGTAGATCTCGACGATCTGATTCAACAACGCCTCGGCCCGGTTGAACGATGCGCCGTTAAGAACAAGCGCTTGATGAGACATCTTTCTATGGAGTTCGTCTCCCTGGGCAACCAACGTAACGGTTTTATCATATTGCTTGCTCAGCGCAACATAGACCTCATGATCCTGCTTCCACTTTTTCCAGGCAGGCTCAAAGGTGCTCCACACCTGTGCTTCTTCATCCGTCTGGGGTAATGGAGCATAAATTCGCCAGGCGTCGTCGCCTCGCTTCCAAGCGTCGGCGATACCACGATACGCGTCTTCTCTTTGGTCAAGCTTTATATCACGGCACAGCAGTGCATTCTCAAAACCATCAATCGCGGTCTGCGCCTCGCTTAGTACCAGCAAACTTTGCACACTCGGCATTCGAACGATGCCGATTTCATTGATCGAACCATTCATCCTGAAGATACCATAGAATCCGACTACACCCAGCAGTAGCACCACCGCCGCCACACTCATGAATCCCGCAATCAGCTTCTGCCCAATCGTCCATTTTTCATTCATAATCAATATTCTTTCTTTATTCAATCAGACCGATCCGTCTGATCGGACGGATCAACGTTTCCCCAACGGCTAGATGACCTCCGCCACGGCAGCGACGTCCTCTCCAGAGAGCACCTTGTCCACATCCATCAGCGTGACCACCCGGTCGCCGACCTTGCCCATGCCGAGGATAAACGTGGTATCCACCGTCCCACCAAACTCCGGCGGCGGCTCGATCTTCTCGCCCGGCACATCCAGCACCTCGGAGACCTGATCGACAATGATCCCCATCACGACCGATGCATTCCCCCGGCGTACCGTGACCACGATGATGCAGGTCTTATCGGTTTCCTCGCGCCGTTCCATCTCGAACTTGCACCGCAAATCCACCACGGGGATCACCTTGCCACGCAAATTGATCACCCCGCGGACAAATGACGGTGTACGCGGCACCCGCGTGATGTCCATCATCTTGATGATCTCCTGCACCTTCAGGATCTCGAGGCCGAATTCCTCGGCATCCAGCTTGAAGGTCAGATACTTACCCGCCAGCGAAGCAAGCCCCCCCCCTTGACTTGACCTGTCCTGCATCTTAACCTCCCGTATCGCCCTTGATATTAAAGCACCCTACACTGGAGTTTTTTGACATAATCCAGCCACTGTGCATAGTCGGCTAATCACGCGATTTCGTGTAAGCAATACGAACGATGCCTGTAAGGTAATACACCGACAAGCTACTCGTCTTAGCGCGTCAAGCCGTGCTGGAATGCGTAGCGTGTCAATTCCACATTGCTGGCGATGCCGGTCTTCTGCGCGATGCGGGTACGGTAGGTGCCTACGGTTTTTTCGCTGAGCGAGAGTGCCGCGGCAATTTGCTTGACGGTATTCGCGCCAGCGATCAGGCACAGCACTTGAAGCTCGCGGGGCGAGAGCGCCTCGTGCGGCGCACGCGGTGTCTTGTCAGTCAAGGCGGTGGCCAGCGTTTGCGCCAGTGCCGGGGTGACGTGCTTCCGGCCAGCCAGGATATCCTTCACCGCGACCACGAGCTCATCGCCCGCCTGGCTCTTATTCAGGTAACCGGCGGCACCCAACCTGAACGCGCGAAGCGCGAACTCCTCCTCCGGGTACATACTGATGACCAGGACTCGCGTTTTCGGGCGAATCCGCAGCATGTCTTCCAGCACATCCAAACCGCCACGTCCGGGCATGTTGATATCGAGTAGGACAAGATCCCATTCCACCAACTCGAACTCCTGAAGCGCCCGCGACGAATCTGCAGCTTCGCCGAAAAACGCGCGAGGATAGGCGTCGGCAAGAATCGCCTTGAGGCCGCGCCGTACGAACGGATGGTCGTCGACGATCAGGAACCCGACCGGTTTGTTTGGCGTGTTTTTCATGTCTGCACCTGCGACTCCTCACGGTTTAACAAAATCGGAACCCTGACAGTCACCAGCGTGCCGTGCTTCTTTCTTTGCTGGAAAACGATGTGGCCACCCAGCACAGCGGCTCGCTCCTGCATGCCCAGCAACCCGAGCGAGCCCGGGCCATCGAGAACATCCGGGCCGATTCCCTTCCCGTTGTCATAGACACGCAACACGAGGTCCCCGCCGGTAGGCCATAGGCGGACCCCTGCGCGGGTCGCGCCGGAATGCCGCGCAACATTGGTTAGACATTCCTGGAATATCCGGAATATAGCCATGGCAGCCGCTGCCGGAATCTCGGGCAGCGTATCGGGCAGGCTCATTCGGCAATCGATTCCGGAACGGGCGTGGAACCGCCTGCTCTCAACGCGAATCGCCGCCACCACGCCGAGGTGGTCCAGCACGCCGGGCCGCAGCGATGCGGCCAGTTCCTGCACGGTCGCCGTCATGGCGTCCACCATCTCGATCGCGGACGTTGCACGCGCACGGATCGTACCGATGTCTGGTGTCACCTCAGGCACTTCCGTCGCCCGCTCGATCCACCTCAAATCCATCTTGATCGCCGTCAGGGTCTGTCCGAGATCGTCGTGTATGTCACGGGCAACGCGGGCGCGTTCCGCCTCCTGTGCCTGACCGATACGGCTCACTAGGGCGCGCAGCGCCGCGCGTGACCGCGTCAGCTCAGCCTCCAATCGCTTATGCTCGGTGATGGCCCCTAAACGCTCAGCCAAGGCCTCTATCAACTGCCGCTCTTCCTTCAGGAATGGACCCTCGTCCGCCTCCGTTCGATATTCCAGATAACCCACCTCCAGGGTTCCGGCGGGTTCATTATTCACACGTATTTCGGCGGATTGAAACCATGGCGTGTCGGCGGCGTTTTGCGTCTGAAACGTGAGATCATCAACGACCAATCGGGCGTAAGCGATCTCGGGGTATTGCCAGCTATTCGGCAGAACATAGGTAAACTCCTTGTACAATGCCTCCAGAGAAATGCCTTTCCGTTGGTTTAAATCACTCAACGCATAGAACGCCTGCAGCTCCTTGATACGCTCCCTGAGCTGGAACTCGACGTTCTCCTGTGCAGGTACATCAGTGCCGTTTGCGAACCTTATATCGGGGGTAACCATGCTTAAGCAATAGCACACTCCGGCACCGTTTTCCAGTGTCTAATATACATGCCTGACCACCTAGTGGTGCCGTGCGAAAACAGGAAGGTAAGCGCTTTTGCTGAAATCGGTGAACGAGAACGGATGACGGGGCAATGCAAAGGTAGGGCGAAGACCTCCGGGCGAGCCGCCTGTGGCAAAGGCCGTGGTGAGAACGACGGCTTATGCTCAGAGTGATTTTGACAGGATTACAGGATTATCAGGATGAAATGGACCGAAACATCAGCGTCTTAATCCTGTCGATCCTGTTAATCCTGTCTGAATCATATTCAGAACAACAGTCCTCGGCTGCCGACCGACCTTTGCCACGAATCGCGCCCCTCCGTGGCGCGGCTACAGGGCTCCGCATTCATTTCCTTAATCTGCCTTTCCCGAACATCACTTTTTTTCCTCCCGTAACAAAAAAACGGCCTGGCGGCAAACGCCGCCAGGCCGTGGATGTCACCGATTAATACCGCGCTTAGAACTGGCTCAGATCATCGTCGTCCAGCGGGATCACTTCTTCCGCACGGGCGCTTTTGGCCGCGATCTGGCGGGTCGGAGCCTTGGCCGCTGGCACCTTCCGTGCCGCCGGACGTGCGGACGGGGTTGCCGCCAGATGGTGTTTTGCAGCGGGACGGGCGGCAGGACGAGCCGCCGGGCGCTGGACGCCGCTACCTGCACCCCCAACGATCGACTGCAGTTCCTCGACCATGGCGTTCAGTTCCTGTGCCTGGCTGGAGAGTTCCTCGGAGGCGCTGGCGCTCTCCTCGGCATTGGCCGCGTTCTGCTGAACGACCTTGTCCATCTCGGCCACGCCGGTGTTGACCTGCTCGATGCCCTGCGCCTGCTCCTTGGAGGCCGCCGCGATCTCGCTGACCAGGATCGCCACCTTGCCCGAGCTCTCCTCGATGCCCACAAAGGTCTTGGTCAGGTTATCCACCACCGCCACACTCGAATCCGCCTGTTTCTGCGAGGTCTCGATCAACTCGGACGTCGTCCGGGCCGCCTCGGCAGCACGGCGGGCCAGATTACGAACTTCCTCGGCAACGACGGCGAAACCCTTGCCCGCTTCTCCGGCACGGGCCGCTTCCACGGCGGCATTCAGCGCCAGCAGGTTGGTCTGGAAGGCGATCTCGTCGATCGTCTTGATGATCTTGGCCGTCTGACCGGCCGACTGCTTGATCTCGGCAATCGCCTTGGAAACCTGATCTACCGCCTTGGCTCCATCGCCGACCACCTTCTTCGACTCGCCCATCATGCTATCGGCCTTGCTGGCGTTATCCGCATTCTGGCGCGTCATCGAGGCCATCTCCTCCAAGGCCGCGCTGCTTTC
>DIZZ01000103.1 GCA_002428045.1 Verrucomicrobia bacterium UBA6015 | reverse complement strand
TAGGATCTTCTCCGACCGGGGCGTCGGCGAGCCGTCCGGATTGGTCAGCAGCGCACGGTTCTGGTCGGTGACAAAGAATCCCGGCGCAATCGCATTGACCCGGATACCAGCGCTGGCCATATGAACCGCCATCCACTGGGTAAAATTGCTGACCGCCGCCTTGGCCGCACTGTAGGCGGGGATCTTGGTCAGCGGACGAAACGCATTCATCGAGGAAATGTTGATGACCACCCCCTGCCGGGTCTCGGCCATGCGCCGCGTGAAGGCCTGCGACGGCAGCAACGTCCCGAGGAAGTTCAGGTTGAACACGAATTCAATGCCCTTGGGATCCAGATCGTAAAACGTCACAAAATCGCGGTTTGTATTCAGCAGGTCATCGGGATTCAGCCGTTCCATGCTGGTGGTGCCCTTCGGGTGATTTCCACCCGCCCCATTGATCAGGATAGAGACGGGACCGAGCGTCCGCTCCACGACCGCGTTGGCTTCATCCAGGCTGGCCTTGTCCAGTACATTGCAGCCGATCGCCATGGCACGCCCGCCTGCCGCATTGATCGCGTCGGCCACGCCCTGCGCATTCTCCACCTTCAGGTCGGCAATCGCCACCGCCGCCCCGCATTCCGCAAGGGCCTTGGCCATCGCGCTGCAGAGCACGCCACCGCCGCCGGTTACAACCGCCACCTTACCCGCCAGATCGACCTTGAATGGAACTGCCATCACCATCTCCTTGATTATGTTACTTACCTTATGAAATCTAATCCTGAAACCGTTCCTTCACTGCCCACAAGCCAATCGCGGGATTGCGGATAAAGAAGATCTCCTCTCCATCCGGCATGCGGTTGAAACCATCCTGCAATTGCTCCGGATTGTACCGCGCCATGACCGTCGCCAGCTCGGCATATGCGAATCCGGCACCCTCGATCTCCTGGCGCGTCAAATGACCCGGCGCATAGGTGATGTTGAAGCGGCCATCGGAAGAACCATGGATCAGATGGGCGGCTGCCCCGAGATTGTCACGCAAATCCTGATGCGCCTTGACGGCAGCCAGTGTCTTATCCGTTCCAAAATAGCCATATTTGCGGATCATCGCATCAATCTGCGGATCCTCGCCAAACTCCTTGACGCCAGGCGCAAGAATCAAGAGGTCGCCCCCGTCAGCCATTGCCATGCGGGTCCGGTACACCGCCTTGTTGCCCAGCCATGTGCTCTTGAACTCGGACGGGTCGAGATACACCACGCATTTGCGCAGGGGATTGGACAGCATCTCGAAATTAACGTCGAGCGAAAGCGCGGCGGCCTTGTTGAAAACCTCGATATCATCGCCAGCAAAGAACCCGCGCACGGCCATGCCACCCCCCGCCATACGTCCGACTACCGTCTGCAGATAAACCATCTCGGGTAGCAGATGCCCGAAGTGATCGGAACCGTAATTGAAGAGCTTGCGAACGGGCGTATCCGCCCGCCCCATGATCCGCTCCATGCCATAAACCGCGCCCACAAAGTGACTGCGGTTGATGGCCAGAGAACCCCCGGTTCCGACAAAGATGTTCTTGTTGTAGTTGGCCATGCCGATGACTTCATGCGGCACCACCTGGCCAATCGAAAGGATCAGGTCAAATCCGCCGTCCACCAGCATGCGATTCACCTGCACCGGCCAGTCGAAGTCGAGCTTGCCTTCCGTGATGTCCTTGACGTACGCCGGGGGCACGGTCCCGAGCGTGACCACGTCATTACGCCAGTCATGGGGCTTGAAAAGCGACAGCGGCATGTCGCCAAACATTTCCTTGATCTGCGCTGGGGTCATGGGCGAATGGGTTCCTAGGGCGGGTAGGACTGCCGCCAGCCGCGTTCCGTAATAGTCGTAGACAAACTGGGTAATAATGCCTGCCTGGGAGTGAAATCGCGTAAAATCGGGCGGAATAACCAGAACCCTTTGCCGCGGCCCCAGCGCGTCCAGAACGGCAACAACCGCTTCCCTTAATGCATTCTCCTGCAAGACTGTCTTGGCGGATCCTTGATTATAGTATAGCATGACCCTGTCCTTATCTATCGACCGCTTCAAAAATGGGTACACGTTATGAAATGCCGGGCAACTTTACAAGGCTTATTACGCATTCCGGGAACCCTCGGAATCGCTTTTCTTATAGCCTGGGTGATGCTTGAAGAGACCGGTAAGCCCATCCCCCTGCGGGAGACAGCAGCCGCGATGGACATGCCAGCCCCCTCCCTGGACATCACCCTCGCCTGCGTCCGGATCGAGGCGCTCATGCACCTTGACCAGACCGAGCAGATCGCCGCCGCCACCCTGCAGGCCTTGTCACAATGGCCCGATGATTCCCGCCTACTGGAACCGTTGTTCTTTATGACGCTCAAAGAGCCAGCCACATGGGAAAACCATTACCGGGATCACCTGCGGCGGATCCTTCCGTCCATCGGTTCGCACGATGCCCTGTTTCAGATCATGCGCAAATGTTTTGAGATCACACGCCCCGATCTGGCATGGACCGTCTACCGACGCATGGGCCAAATCGATCCAAAACACCCAGCCATGACACTGGCCGCTGCCGAATTCGGCGACCGCTGGTTTACGTTTCGACGGCATGCCCTTGGCCTGCCTGCCGCCAGCCAACGCGAAACGATTGACATCAAGCCGTTTTTCACCCTAGGCCGCGTCTTTCCCGGGTTGACCTCTGGAATACCGGACATCCCACTCGGCGATGTGCTCGCCGTGCGGGATCCAACGCCCGTGCGCAAGACGTTCCTGAACGACGCGCTGGATGCGTTTGCGACCCATCCCAAGGGTAAATCTGTTGAATCCCGTTATCTTCATGCGATGGCCCTTGAACGCAGTGGACGCAGCGATCTGGCCCATGAGAAGATCAATACGATCATGCGGGAGCACCCGACGGAGGGCGCTAGGGCCCGCCTATCCCACGCGTCGATTTACCATCGCAAAGGCGATTGGGTAAATGTGTATGAAACGCTCCGCGGGGTCACCAAGCTGCCACTGGCCGCCTGGCTGCTCATGGCACAAGCGCAGCTTAACCTGAACATGCCGAGTGCAGCCCGTGTCACCGCCGACGCCGCACAGCGGCACGATCCAGAATCCCCGCATGCAAGCGCCCTGCTGGCGGCCATCCTGTTACAGCACGGCGACGCCGAGGACGCCCTGCGCCTGCTCCGCGCCCCGCGCAAACGCTCGCTCCGCGCCCTGGATATCCTCGAGGCCGAAGCCCTTTTCGCCACCGACCGATTTCCCGCCCTCGACGCCTTCTGTAAAGGCCACCTGCTCCCG
>DIZZ01000055.1 GCA_002428045.1 Verrucomicrobia bacterium UBA6015 | reverse complement strand
CCGCCACCTCCCGGCGGTCCTGGAATATCGGGGTACAGCATCCCTTCGAGAAAGATCAAACGCTGGGGGTTCTAACCCTGCAAAGTGGCATGGCCCTGGCGACCTCGGGGAACTACGAGCGATTCATCATCCTGAATGGAAAACGATATACCCATATCATCGACCCGCGTACCGGACGTCCGGTCGAGGGCATGGCTGGGGTTACCGTGCTAAGTTCCACGGCCACCGAGGCGGATGCCCTTTCCACCGCCCTGTTCGTCCTCGGGATCGACCGGGCTGCGGCCATTCTGGCCAAGGCTCCCGGCTCCCATGCATTGCTCGTTCCCGACCGTCAACCGGTCGAGATTTATGTCTCAGCCGGTCTGATGCCCTTTTTCGAGCCTCATGCGGAATACGCTGGCGGCGTCAAGCCCCTGCCTGTTAACGCGTCAGGGGACAGGGGACAGGGGGCAGTAGGGGACTGATGACGCCTGACCAATGACCATCTGGAGAGGATTCATGTCGCGAGTGCCCATCAATGTAGTCTTGCTTGCTCCGCAGATTCCCCATAATACGGGGGCCATCGGGCGTCTGTGTGTCGGGCTTGGTGCCTCCCTGCATCTGATCCGCCCCCTGGGGTTCATGCTCTCGGCCAATGCCATTCGCCGATCGGGTCTGGATTACTGGCCGCATCTGGACGTCACGGTGCATGATAACTGGGAGACGTTCCTGGAGGCTACCCAGCCCGTTCAGCTCTGTTTTGCCAGCACCAAAGCCACGGCCAGCCTTTACGATTGCCCATTCCGCCCAGGCTGTTGTCTTGTGTTCGGCAACGAGGGCGAAGGGTTGCCATCGGTGTTTTACACTCGCTATGCCAGCGATCTTTGGCAGATTCCCATGCCGGGAGAGCATGCGCGCAGCCTTAATCTGGCAACGGCCGTTGCCATCGTCATGTACGAAGCCTACCGGCAACTCCGTGTTCCATCCCTGTAATCAAGGGTAAGGATGAACGTCTCGTCGCGAATATCCAGGTGAACATGAAGTCCCATCCGTTCCAGCGTATCGGCGGCCTGCTGGATGTGCTTGCGGCCGGGGTCGGCCAGAATGGCGGTTCCGTTGGGGGCCAGCTGCAGGACGATGCTGGCGCTGAGGGTCTCGATCTGCTGGGCTTCGTAAAGCAGATCGCTACCAATGATCAGATCATACGTGATGCCTGTCGGTGGCTGGCGCCAATCCATGGTCTGGTAGTGAATCTGTGCAACGTCGTTGCGGCGGGCATTGGCCTCGAAATAAGGTTGGTTTTGCGGATGGAAGTCAGTGGCGGTAACGATCGCCCCTCGCCTGGCCGCAGCGATCGATGGCAAGCCTGCACCGCAGCCGAGTTCCAGCAGTGATTTGCCGTGCAAATCGGGGTACAGGGCGACAAGGTGCGTCGCCAAGACGTGGGCGGATGGCCAGAGGTCGGCAAAGTAGGGGATCAGGTCGGTATTGTCCGGATGCTGGTTGGCGATGTCATCCAGCACATCATCGAAGCAGGCGACGAGCTCAAGGGTAATGATGTCCCCTCCGATGGGGACATCCACAGTTTTCACCGGCCACGGTCGGTGATCGCAGTCTGGTTGTGTATGCATTCCTACAGCAGGTGGCCCTTAAGCGTTTCCTCATCGTCATTCCACCAGCGGGGCTTGGACGTGGCGAGGTTGGCGATGCGCTTTGCCGTCATTTGGTTTCCGCGGGCCTTGGCGCCCTTGACCGGAATGTCGGCTGGCTGGAACACTTGCTGATGGATCCGCTGTGCCTTGGCTGGCTTGTATTTTACATAAATGGATTCCGGCACACCGGCCTGGATCAGCAGGATCTCGGAGCCTTCGGGGGTTGCCCTGTACTCCTTGTCCAGGATAAATCCACCGAGACTGAAGCGTTTCAAGTAGCTGAAGCCGCTTTCCTTGTCGGCATAGACCATGGTGTATTCCTGGTCGCGTTCCGCTTTGCCGCAGAAGGCCATGCCACCATCCACGAAGTGCCGTTCCGGCGGGGGAATGACGCGGTAGCGTCCGTCCTTGGAGAAGAACACCAACTTGTCGTAGGACGAACATTCAAACAGGGGATCGCCGCCCACCCCGTGGCCCACAAACCCGCGTTCGGCATCGTACCCGATCTTGAGCTCACGAGAGGTCAGTTCCCGAACTTCGATATTCGTGAAGGTGGTGACCTCCGTGCAGCGCGGATAGCTTGCGCTGTACGTCTTGATCAGTTCCTTCAGGTATTTGATGACATACGGGATCAGTTTTGCCAAGTGCTTCTCAACCTCGGCTAGTTCGGCCAGGATGGCCTCGATTTCCTGACGGCTCTTGTTGATGTCGAAGAGCGAGATACGGCGGATCCGTACCGACAGGAGCATTTCGATATCCTCGTNNCTGAAATCGGGCGTAAGAGTTGTTTCAGGTAAGGCTCGAACCCGGTCAGGATCGCCTCCTGGACGGCCTCTGACGTCTTGCACTCCTCAATGCGTTTGTAGATGCGCTTCTCGATAAAGAGCTGAACCAATGTTTTTTGCTGCAGGGCTTCGTTCAGGTTTTTCTTGCGCAGTTCCAGTTCCCGATGGATGATATCCACGCATTGTTCGGTATTTTCGCGCAGGATATCCGAGACGTTGGAGTCGACGGGGCGGTTCTTGCGGATGACCACCGCCCGTACCGAAATGCTGTTCTCGCAGGTCGTAAAGGCGTAAAGCGCCTTGATCGCCTTGTCGGGCGAAGTGCCGGGGCTGAGCAGCAGTTCGATCTCCACTTTTTCTGACGTGAAGTCGTTGATGGCCCGCACCGGGACCTTCTTCTTGCGCACCGCATCCTCGATGGAGCTGATCAGCGATTCCGTGGTCGTGCCGACAGGGACCTCGGTGATGACCAGCCGGGCGGCATCGGCTTTCTGGAAGCGGGCGCGAACCCTGACCTTGCCGTTGCCATCGTCGTATTCCGAGGCGTCCATCAACCCGCCCTGGAAGAAATCGGGCAGTAGCTTGAATGGTTTTTTCTGCAGGATGGCGATCTGAGCCTCGAGGAGTTCAATGAAATTGTGCGAGAGTACGCGGGTGGACATGCCGACGGCAATGCCTTCCGCGCCCAGCATCAGCAGCAGCGGCAGCTTGCTGGGCAGGAGCACGGGCTCCTTCTTGCGTCCGTCATAGTTGGCGATGAAGGCGGTCAGGTCATCGTTGAAGATTTCCTTGCGGGCCAGCGCCGTCAACCGGCACTCGATATAACGGGAGGCAGCCGCCTGGTCGCCTGTCAGCGGATTGCCGAAGTTACCCTGTCCCTCGATCAGGTAGCGTTTATTGGTGAGGTTGACGAGGGCATCGGCGATCGAGGCGTCACCGTGGGGGTGGTACTGCATGCAGTGACCGACGATGTTGGCGACCTTGGTGAAGCGTCCGTCGTCGTTTTCATGCAGCGACCAGAGGATACGGCGTTGAACCGGCTTGAGTCCGTCCTCCATGGCCGGGATGGCGCGGTCGCAGATGACATACGAGGCATAGTCCAGAAAGTTACGATCCATCATGCTGCGCAACGGACCGTGACTGCTGGCGATGGCGGGCGAACCGTGGCCGGTGGTGGCGCCATGCTCGTCGTCGGGGGCAACCTCCTCAGGAACCGGATTGGGCGGTTCGTCGGGTGTCGTGTCAGGTTCCTGGACGTCCGCCGCTGGCGTCTTTTCCGGATCGGGGTCGGCCCAAGCGTCAAAACTGAATTCCTGTTGGGGTAGCTTCTTGCTCATAATGTCGGATCAATCGTTAGGTTCTGCATGATGTAATCGCGGCGGTCGGGCGTGTTCTTGCCCATGTAGTAGCTCAGGGTCTTTTCTACCGAAGCCCCCGCGGGGACGACCACCGCGTCCAAACGGATGTTGGAGCCGATGAAGTCCTCGAACTCGTCTGGCGAGATTTCGCCCAACCCTTTGAACCGGGTGATCTCGACCTTCTTGCCCAGCTCCCGCTCGGCGAAGTCGCGTTCGTCCTCGGAGTAGCAGTAGCGCGTCTCGGTCTTGCTGCGCACGCGGAAGAGGGGCGTCTGCAGGATGTAGAGGTGGTTGTTCTCCACCAGTTCGGGGAAGAACTGCAGGAAGAAGGTGAGCATCAGCAGGCGGATGTGCATGCCGTC
>DIZZ01000235.1 GCA_002428045.1 Verrucomicrobia bacterium UBA6015 | reverse complement strand
CGAGGGGTTTTGCAAGAGCCTCTTCTTAAGGTAATATTAATGTTTGCGCCTTACATTCATGCATCCTGAAGAAGATGGCACCAAATCAAGAGCGAAAAGCTGAACCTATTCATTAACAACTGAGTTGAACAGAAAGATTAATTTATGAACCAAGAGTGGAAATCGCATAACATCAACTCACTTCAAAATTATTATCAGGGAAGCATCGTGTCTGACTATGAGGCCAGGCGTGCGACCCAAGCCAGTTGGCACAAGGAAGCACGAGTCCTCGACAGTTTTCTTGAGCAGCTCGATCTCGCACCAGGGACACGGGTTCTTGACGTCCCGATCGGGACAGGAAGGTTTCTGGAGACTTTCATGCGTCGCCGTTTCCATGTTATCGGACGGGATATCTCTGCGGACATGGTCGCCGTGTCAAGGCAGAGAGCCACGGCGTTGGGCCAAGCCGATGCTGACATTGCATTGGGCGATGGAACGAACATCGATCTGGCAGATAATGGCGTCGCTCTCGTGGTCTCAGTACGATTCCTGGTCCACCTCGAACTGTCGATCATTGATCTAATCCTCGCCGAATTGGCCCGTGTCTCGTCTGGGCACGTGATCGCTCATGTGCGATTAGAAGCTCCGGGTAGACTGAACGCGATGAGGCGGGCACTCGACCGTACATTGAGGAAGCTTCGTCGTGTATCCGTGAAAAAAGTATCCAACAAGGCCGCCACCGTTCATCGCCATGAGGATGTGCACGCCCTTTTCAAGAAGCACGGTCTTCAGGTTCTGCGCGATGAGATTTGCAATAGAACGAAAAAAGGGCATGACAGCCACCTCTATCTCTTGCAATGCACATAAGTCATTAGTGCCGGGCGAGTGCGCAAGGGGTACCTCGATTTGTTGAGCAGGGGGAGCGGGTAACCAACTCGGCCGATATTGAAGTCTGAACGCGAAAAGAATTATACATAAAGGAGGCTCTTGCTAGATCGGCGGGCATGGACACTGCATATTAAAGATCTTTCAATGTTGTTCGTTGCATAAACACAGGAATAACGTTGACGGACTGGCGGATCGCGATATATCTTTATTGGTAGATATCAATGGAGGTTCGGAAATGGTAACAGCAAAAGTTTTCAAGTCGGGGCGGAGTCAGGCGGTACGGGTGCCCATGCGCTATCGCTTTCATTCCGCCGAGGTTAATGTGCTGATGACGGCGGACGGTCTGCTACTGACAGAAAAGGAACCATGGGAACTGTTCCGTGAAGGTGTTGAAGAGCTCTCTGGCGAATTCATGAATGAACGCATTCAGCCATCACTGGAAGATCGGGGTTCCCTCGTATGAGTGGCGGTGCATATATGCTCGACACGAATATCCTCATTTACATGCTGAGGGGATTCAAGACAGCGAATGCGGGGCGGGAAATCCACAAGCGGGCAGAATGGATACGGAACCGGATCGAGCATGAATTACGACAGGGTGCCGCGATCTATATTTCCATGGTCACCCTGTGCGAACTAGAGTATGGGGCTGGAAAGGCAGATGATCCCGCAAAAGAGCGCCGTGCGCTTTACAAGGTGCTGGCACCCTTCGAACGGGCTGATGCCGATGCCGTTAACCTGCCACGGCATTATGGTGAAATCCGCTGCGAACTGGAGCAGGCCGGTCAGCCAATAGGAGCCATGGACCTCATGATTGCTGCTCATGCCCGCGCACTGGGCATGACGCTGGTAACAAACAACGTCGGTGAATTTAGAAGAGTCAAGGGGCTGAAGGTCGCTAACTGGGCAGAATCGGTGAGTGATCGGTGATGATGTCAGCCGATATCAAAATCCAGAATTCCGGCGGCACCAGCCATTGCTCTGGCGGCTTGCCCGGAGGTCTGCGCCCTACCTGCCACGTCTTGCTTCGTGGCTTCGTGTGAGGCACCTCCGACGACACAGGCGGGACGCCTGTGATACTTTGAATCCGACAGACAAAACGCTGCATGCTTGCAGGAAGGGTAGGCGATGATAGCTAAATGAAAGGCGATATAGCTGTTAAGCGGCGACTCCGTCTAACCTCGTTTTATCCCGAATGAAACTCGATAAAGCTTGATCCACCCTGCCGTCGTGGAAATTTCATAAAATAGATCCTTTGGTCTAAAAGGAGGCGACTTGTATGGAATGCGTATATCTCAAAGAAGCAAAATATATCAAAGACCACAAGGTTTCGCTGATGTTTAACGATGGGAAAACTGGAATAGCCGATCTCAAGGATATCATATATAAATATGAAATTGCCAAGCCTTTAAGATATCCGTCTGAGTTTGCCAATTTCCATTTGGACGCTTGGCCGACCCTTGCCTGGGACTGCGGATTCGACATTGCCCCAGAAACACTATATGAAAAATGCGAACAAATCACATTAGCGACCGGAGAAGGCGTCGCTAAGCGCTAACGTTCTCGCAGCGGCAAACTAAAGGTCAAGCCGTGCAGCACAACAC
This sequence comes from Verrucomicrobia bacterium UBA6015, assembly GCA_002428045.1. Lineage (GTDB taxonomy): Bacteria > Verrucomicrobiota > Kiritimatiellia > UBA8416 > UBA8416 > UBA8416. Next base: position 1,917 of record DIZZ01000235.1, on the reverse strand, counting down.
GTGCAGGTCAAAATGTAAGTGGAACGATCCTGAGCGGTGTCGGCATCGGCATACTGTGACCGGTTATTCTCCTGCTTAAACCGGCGATGGTGCCATTCGTGCCAGATCCAACGCCATGCCGTTGATTCTCATTTCCAACCGCTTGAGTTGATTTACTATATCATCCCAACTGGGCGCGTCGCCGAAGATCATGGATTCCATGGACTGATAATCCCGCCTCAATCCCTCCAGCCGATCTGCCGCTGGCAGCAAACGCAGCGTACCAGGCCAGGCGGTTTCATAGTGTGCCCAAGATTGGCAAAAGAAAAAACTTTTGTGCGCGACGACACGTTCCAGAAGCTCGTGCCGCTCCAGCGCCTGTTCCGCAACCGGCTGCCGGGCCAGCCGGTACAGGTCATAATAATGCCGTGCCAACCGCTCGGGCGAAGGCTTGTCAGGCGGACGGTGACATTCGGCATGCAGCAGTGTTGCCTTCTCCCAGAATGTCCGTTCAGCAGCCAGCGTGCGAACCTGGCATGAACGTATTTTAAAAAGATCCGGGAACGCCTCCGCCGCATAAGGAGTGATCACGGCCTCCGCCGCTGGCCAGTCATCGGACCGGGCTCCCATCTCCAGCCGGATGGATGGGCGCACGTACGCAACCGCGCCGGACACCTCCGTGGAAGGGTACACGAAAATCACAGTTTGTGGATCGCCGGGGTCGAGGTCCACCGACCACCCGACGTCTCCAAGAGTTGCCGAGAAATCCTCTCGCAAATCAGGTACTAGTTTTTCTCGGATAACATTTCTGCACTCAGCCACCAGCGCATCCAGCCGACGACGGGCCTCCGTCTTGCTGATCCCATTCTGCTCGGGATCGCGACTGTCGGCAAATCCGAGATCACGTCGGCTCAACGACAGGTCCACATCTTCTGAAAATCGCTCTATAGCCCGGTACGCCTTCGAAAGCGATGTTCCCCCTTTGAAAATCATGTACGGCCGGAATTGCAAGACTTCGAAGATGCGCCGCAGCGCCCAGCAAACCCAGAAATCCTTCTCCACGATGGCTGCATGGCATCCATGCGACATCACGGACGCCGTCCGGTTAAATAGAGCAAAACGATCAACAGCTTTCGATTTTGCTATGGAATCCATTAGTTGACATCCTCTCTGCAGATCAGCGATAACACAGGCTTCATCCAGACAGGAGCCAAGTGCATGCTGCGCTGGACATCCACCCGATCTCGAGGGCGGATCAAACGCCTAACGCGGGCAATCACTTCCGGCGTCGCGCCGTTTCTGCCAAGATGCCGGAGTGCCTGGAAAACATGGGCTGCAAGTTCGCCCTTGATATCCATTGTCTTCGGACCCCGATTGAGAAACTGCACAGACGTCCCACCCAGCCGCACTCGCTGGGTCCGACCGTTAGTATAATAGACGTATTTGGAAGGTACTTGCGTGGAGATCCCCAACAGATTGGCGGCAAACGCTCCAGAGGGTATGATCCTCAGCGAATTACTGCGAGCCCACGCTTTCGCCAGAGCATCAATCGATGGAGGAACGGGTTCCTGGAACAGTATGCTGAAACGCGGCCACGCATAAATACCCCGTCCCACTCGTTGTATCGTCCCATCCTTAGCCAACCGCGACAATGCCTGTTTGATTGCCGGCCTGGAACCAACATCTAACAGGTCGACAATGGACGCTGGCTTACCACGTCGCGCCTGAATCCTAGCAACCAGCTTTTCTGCAATAGGATAAGATACATTCATAACTGATCAATGTCACCTATAACGACTGTCGTTGGTGACAATAGACCACATGCATTCCAGGAAATCAAGTGCATTCGGAGGCTGCCTTCCTTTTTTGCTACGTCTTGCTTCGCGCCTTCGTGGCTTCGTGTGAGGCACCTCCGACGACACAGGCGGGACGCCTGTG
>DIZZ01000198.1:6702-7196 GCA_002428045.1 Verrucomicrobia bacterium UBA6015 | reverse complement strand
CAGGAGGAGCAGTCGCAACAAGCATTGACCGGTCTGCGCCAGGAGACGCGCAACACTCAGACGGCGCTGGCCCGATTGCAGAAACAGCTTGCAACGCAACATGCCGCGGTGGTGGCGCGGTTGGGTGAGACCGAGGGGAAGCCCGCGGATTTCTGGGCGGTGGACATCCCCATGGGCCTGTTGCCGAATGGCGGCCAGAGTTACGAAGTGCGCCGCATTCCCGCCCAGGTGCCGGACAAGGCCAAGGAGATTCTGGTCTACGCGCAGGTGGCGACCGGCTATGTCAAGGCCGGGCCACATCGTTTTCGGATTTCGGTACGGGTGGATGGCGCCCGGGAAGCGGCGTTCTACCTGTATGCAGTGGGTCAGCCGCAACCGAGTTGGGCTTACAATTCCGATAATGTTTGGTTGCCGATGCCCCGGGATCGCCAGTTAATTCTCCGCGCCGAGGGTGAGGCGTTTTTTGGCGACTGGGGCAGCGAAGTGCGGATTAT
>DIZZ01000198.1:2991-6600 GCA_002428045.1 Verrucomicrobia bacterium UBA6015 | reverse complement strand
TTCCGTGTCTTTCCGTGGCTCTGTCCTCTTACGCGGTCAAAGCGATGATCCAAGCTGACTGGAGGATTTTTATTGCGAGTTGCCTTAAGCCAGCTTCCGATATTTGATCCGGTGTGGCTGATCGGCATCGACACCCAGCCGGCGTTTCCGATCCGCTTCATAGTCTGCGTAGTTGCCCTCGAACCACACCACCTGTGAATCGCCCTCGAAGGCCAGAATATGCGTAGCGACGCGATCCAGGAACCAGCGGTCATGGGAGATGATCACCGCACAACCGGCGAAGGTGAGCAACGCCTCCTCCAGCGCCCGCAGCGTCTCCACATCGAGATCATTGGTTGGTTCGTCCAGCAGCAGCACGTTGCCGCCGCTTTTCAACAACTTGGCAAGGTGGACCCGGTTGCGTTCGCCGCCGGACAGATCCTTGATGAACTTCTGCTGATCCGATCCTTTGAAATTGAACCGGCCCACATAAGCGCGTGAATTGATCTGGTAGCTACCAATCGCGACCAGATCCAGCCCGTCGGAAATTTCCTGCCAGACCGTTTTGCTGCCATCCAGACTGTCCCGCGACTGATCCACATAGGCCAGCTTGACGGTATCACCAATCCGCAGGGTGCCACTGTCCGGCTGCTCCTGCCCGACCAGCATCCGAAACAGCGTGGTTTTGCCCGCGCCATTGGGGCCGATGATGCCGACAATGCCGCCTTTGGGCAAATTGAAGTCCAGACCGTCGATCAGCAGTCGGTCACCGAAGCCTTTGCCGAGTTGCTTGGCTTCTACGACCAGTTCGCCCAGCCGGGGGCCGGGGGGAATGTAGAGTTCCTGGGTTTCATTGCGTTTCTGGAATTCCTGGGACTCCAGTTCATCAAACCGGGCCAGACGGGCCTTGCTTTTGGCATGGCGACCCTTGGGGTTGGAGCGCACCCATTCCAGTTCCGCCTTCATGGCTTTAGTATGCGCGGTTTCCTGCTTCTCCTCGATCTCCAGGCGCTGTTCCTTCTGATCCAGCCACGACGAGTAGTTGCCTTCCCAGGGAATGCCATAACCGCGATCCAGTTCCAGAATCCAGCCGGCGACGTTATCGAGGAAGTAGCGATCATGGGTGACGGCGATTACCGTACCGGGGTAGTCGCGGAGGAAGCGCTCCAGCCAGGCGACCGATTCCGCGTCGAGATGGTTGGTGGGTTCATCCAGCAGCAGCATGTCCGGCTTGGAGAGCAGCAATCGGCACAGCGCGACGCGGCGTTTTTCGCCACCGGACAGCGGGGTGACCTCGGCGTCCCAGGGCGGCAGGCGCAGGGCATCGGCGGCAACATTCAGGGTGCGATCCAGGTTATGGCCGTCCACCGCTTGCAGATACGCTTCCAGATCGCCCTGTTCAGCAGCCAGTTTCTCGAAATCGGCGTCGGGATCAGCATAAGCCGCGTACACCTCATCCAATCGAGCCTGCGCGGCCTTGATCGGCGCGACGGCTTCTTCGACATTGCCGCGCACGTCTTTGGCCGGGTCAAGCTGTGGTTCCTGAGTCAGAAAGCCGATGTTGATCCCGGCCTGCGGGCGGGCTTCGCCGAGAATGTCGGTATCGAGGCCGGCCATGATGCGCAGCAGGGTCGATTTGCCAGAGCCGTTCAGGCCGAGGACGCCGATTTTGGCACCGGGGAAGAACGACAGGGAAATGTTCTTGAGAATTTCCCGCTTGGGCGGCACAACTTTGCCCACGCGGTTCATAGTGTAGATGTATTGAGCCATGCGATCCTGGTCGGTCCGGGGTGAACGAAAGTGGTGGGAAAATCAGGCCGCGCTGCGGGCGGGCAGGACGGTTTTCAGCTTGTTATGCGTCTCGCGCAACATCTTCTCGGTGGTTTCCCAGTCCACGCAGGCGTCAGTGATCGACACGCCGTATTTTAATTGGCTGTGATCTGCGGGCAATGACTGACTGCCCCAGCCCAGGTTGCTTTCAATCATCAGCCCGACAATAGAGGTGTTGCCTTCCATGATCTGGTGGGTGCAGTCGCGCATCACCAGCGGTTGCATGGCGGGGTCTTTGAAGGAATTAGCATGGCTGCAATCCACCACTACGTTCACCGGCAATTTCTTGTCGCGCAACGCCTTCTCGCACAGAGCAATCGACACCGAATCATAGTTGGGGCGGTCGCCGCCGCGCAGCACGACATGGCCGTAACGATTGCCCAACGTGCGGATGACCGCCGACTGCCCGAAGGGATTGATCCCCAGGAAGCTGTGTGGCCGGGCAGCCGATTGCAGCGCGTTAATCGCTACTTCCAGACTACCATTGGTGCCGTTTTTGAAGCCGACCGGCATGGACAAGCCGCTGGCGATTTCGCGGTGGGTCTGTGATTCGGTGGTGCGGGCGCCAATCGCCGTCCAGGCAATCAGGTCGGAAATATATTGCGGGATAATCGGATCCAGCGCCTCGGTGCCAGCGGGCAGACCCAGTTCCGCCATATCCAGCAGCAGGCGACGGGCAATCTGCAACCCTTCGTCGATGCGGAAGGTATCGTCCATGCGCGGATCGTTGATCAAGCCCTTCCAACCCACGGTGGTGCGCGGCTTCTCGAAATAGACCCGCATGATGATGAACAGCGTGTCCTTCACCTCGTCAGCCAGGGTCTTCAGGCGCAGGGCATAGTCATGGGCGGCGTCGACATCATGAATCGAGCAGGGGCCGACGACGACAAACAGGCGGGGATCCTGACGGTCAAGAATGCGTTTGACCGTCTCGCGAGCCTGAAATACGGTATCTGCCGCCACATCGCTCAGGGGCAGGCGCTGCCGGATGTCGTCGGGAGTCGGCAGGACATCCACGGCGGCGACATTAAGGTTGTACAGGTTTTGCATGGGCGTGAAATCGAAGGTCGTCAATGAAGGAAATCAAAGTGAAGTCGGGACTTTTAGCCTAGCGGACGCCAGCCCGTCAAGCGGAGGCGTAGTAGCGTGGTAGTCGCGTTAGTCCCGCAGACTGATGATCGGCCAGCCACATTCCCGGGCATGGCGGGTCAGCTTCGGGTCAGGATCGACCGCGACCGGATAGGTCACGCGATTGAGCAGCGGCAGGTCGTTGTGCGAATCGCTGTAGAACCCACTGCCGGCCAGATCATGGCCAGTTTCCGCCAGCCAGGCCTCCAGTCGCGCCACCTTGCCCTGTTGGAAGCAGGCCAGGCCAACCGTGCGACCCGTGTAGCGGCCATCGATCATTTCCGGTTCGGTGGCCAGTAAGTGCGGGATCCGCAGTCGTTCCGCAATCGGTTCGGTGATAAAGCGATTGGTGGCGGTGACAATGACCAAGACATCCCCAGCATTGCGGCGCTGGTTCAGCAACTGATCGGCTTTGGGCAACATAATCGGCTCGATTTTATCGGCCATGAACCGCTCCCGCCAAGCGTGCAGTTCATGCAGCGGACGCCCAGTCAGGGGTTGCAGCATAAACGCCTGATAGGCGTAGATATCCAGCGTCCCCGCCTCGTAGTCGCCATAGAAGCGCTGATTTTCTTGCTGATACTCGCTATCAACCAGCCCCTGTTCGACCAGGAACCGGCCCCAGAGATAATCGCTGTCGCCGCCCAACAAGGTGTTATCCAGATCAAAAAT
>DIZZ01000198.1:0-2870 GCA_002428045.1 Verrucomicrobia bacterium UBA6015 | reverse complement strand
GGTGCGCAGCATCACCATCTCCAACAGTGGCACCTCCATCTCCTGCAACACCAGGTCATAGAGATTGCTCGGTTGCTGGTCGCCCAGATTGTGAAAATAGATGCACAGGGCTTCATAAACGTGTTCGCGTAACGGGGTGCCGGGCAACAGATCAACCGGTGAATCAGCAGTGGGCAGGTTCATACAGCGAGGGACTTCCGGGCGCCTTCCAGCAGCACCCAGTCTTCCCGTTGCCGGGGCGGGGCAAAGGTGAAATCGTGGGCGAAAGCCGCCTGCACCGCGTCCGCGTGTTGTTCCAGAATCCCCGACAACGCCAGTCGCCCACCCGGTTTCACCTGCCGGGCGAATTCCGGAGCCAGTCGCACCAGCACCCCCGCCAGAATATTGGCTACCAGCACATCCACAGTCAGCGCCGGCGGCAATTCCCCGGGCGCGGCCAGCGTCAGCCGATCCTCAACGTCATTTTCGGAAGCGTTGTCATCGCTGGCCAATAACGCTTGCGGGTCGATATCCACCGCCCAGACCCGGCGTGCGCCCAGTTTGGCGGCGGCAATCGCCAGAATGCCTGAACCACAGCCGTAATCCAGCACGGTTTGTTCTGCCATCTCCACGCTGTCCAGCCATTCCAGACAAAGCGCAGTGGTCGGGTGCGTCCCGGTGCCGAAAGCTAATCCCGGATCGAGGCGAATGTTGATGGCATTCGGGTCGGGCGGGGTGTGCGTGGTCGGGCAAATCCACAGCCGCTGACCAAAGCGCATCGGGTGAAAATCATCCATCCAGGCGCGCACCCAGTCGCGCTCTTCCAGTTCGGTCAAGCAACATTCCGGGAGAATGGGTGCGTGCAGGAGGCAGTGCAGTTGGCGTTTGACGACCTCAATATCGGTCTGCGCGTCGAACAGCCCGGTGACGCAGGTTTGACTCCATAACGGTGTCTCGCCGGGTCCCGGCTCCAGCACCGGCTGATCGCCAGCGTCCTGTAGCGTGACGGCCAGTGCGCCGACGTGCAGCAAGGCGTCTTCGAGTTGCTCAGCGGTATGGTCGATGGCTTGAAGACTCAGTTGCAACCAGGGGGCCATGGCGTCATCACTCATCAGCGAACTCCCAGCAGTTGCTTTTCCAGATAGTGAATGTCCATGCCGCCATCCAGAAAGCGCGCGTCGCTGAGAATCCGTCGATGCAGCGGCGCATTGGTTTTAATGCCATCAACCACCAGTTCCGCCAACGCCCCGCGCATCCGGGCTATGGCGACCTCGCGGGTTTCGCCGTGGGTAATCAGCTTGCCAATCATGGAGTCGTAATTCGGCGGGACCCGGTAACCATTATACAAGTGCGAATCGACCCGGACGCCCGGCCCCCCCGGCGCGTGATATTGCGTCACCGTACCGGGAGAGGGTGCAAAGGTGTCCGGATCTTCGGCATTCAGTCGGCATTCCACCGCGTGGCCACGAAGGTGAATTTCGTCCTGACGATAGCCGAGCGGGAGGCCGGCAGCGATGCGCAATTGCTCCTTGACGATGTCAACGCCGGTAATCAATTCCGTGATCGGATGCTCAACCTGCACCCGGGTATTCATTTCGATGAAGTAGAACTCACCGTCCTGGTAGAGAAATTCAAAAGTCCCGGCACCCCGATAGCCGATGCGCTGACAGGCGTCGATGCAGACCTGACCGATTCGTCGGCGCTGCGCGGCAGTGATGCCCGGCGCTGGCGCTTCCTCAATGACCTTTTGATGGCGGCGCTGCATGGAGCAGTCGCGCTCGCCCAGGTAAATCACGTGACCGTGGGTATCCGCCAGCACCTGAATTTCAATATGGCGGGGATGTTCCAGGTACTTTTCCATGTACACGGTCGGATTGCCGAACGCGGCTCCGGCTTCGCTGCGGGTGAGATCGAGCGTGGTCAGCAGCGCCGCTTCGCTATGCACCACGCGCATCCCGCGCCCGCCGCCGCCGCCGGCCGCTTTGATGATAATCGGGTAGCCAATCTCGCGGGCGATGCGCAGATTCTCATGATCATCATCGCCCAGTAGTCCGTTCGAACCCGGGACGCAGGGCACCCCCGCTTCCTGCATGGCACGGATGGCCGAGACCTTGTCGCCCATCAACCGGATGGTTTCCGGGCGGGGGCCAATGAAAATGAAGCCGCTTTGTTCAACTCGTTCCGCGAAATCGGCGTTCTCGGACAGGAAACCGTAGCCGGGATGAATCGCGACTGCGTCCGTGACCTCGGCAGCGCTGATGATCGCCGGCATGTTCAGATAGCTCTCGGCGGCTGGCGGCGGACCGATGCAGACGGTTTCATCGGCCAGTCGCACGTGTTTCAAATCGCGGTCGACCGTGGAATGCAGGGCGACCGTGCGGATACCGAGTTCCCGGCAGGCGCGCAGGATGCGCAGGGCGATTTCTCCCCGGTTGGCGATAACGACTTTTTCGAGCATGGCAGGCAGGCTATTCAATGACCAGCAGGGGTTGGTCGTATTCGACCGGTTGACCGTTTTCGACCAAGATGCGGGTTATGGTCCCGGAATAGTCCGCGTCAATCTGGTTGAACATCTTCATCGCCTCAATGATGCAGGCTGGGTCGCCGGTAGTGACGGTCTGGCCGATTTCCACAAACGGCTTGGATCCCGGCGTGGCCGAGCGATAGAAGGTACCGACCATCGGCGCCCGCAGGATATGCCCCTTGATGGCGGGTTCCGCTTCAGCAACCGGTGGCAGTGCGGCAGGCGTGGCGGCGGGTGGATGAGCCGATGGTGGCGCACCGTAACCGGGCATCGCCCAAAAGGGCGGCGACATGGTCATGGGCGCGCCCCCTTGAGGATGGCGACTGATCCGCACCGAATCCTCACCCTCCTTGATTTCGATTTCGGC
>DIZZ01000024.1:2537-2994 GCA_002428045.1 Verrucomicrobia bacterium UBA6015 | reverse complement strand
AGATTTTCTATTGCAACCCGTATATCACTGGATAAATGACATGCCCACATGATAACCTATGACAACAGCCCTTCCTCCGAGCGATCAGACGCGGAGACGGTTCAGCAGATTCTTCAATGGAAGGCGCACGACAAGTATGGATTTTGCTTTGAGATTGAGAAGGCTTTGGCCCGCGTTTTGAATGACGCAGGTTATGCACTTTTTGTCGCGCACTTCCGAAGGGCGGTCGAGAAAGGGTTGGTCGGCCTCAAAACGCTCACGATTCNNATTCAAAAGCAACGTATTCATGCCCCCCCCCAGTACGGTCGGTAGAGGCGGGTCTAGCGTCCCCCCCTTCACCCAAGCAAAAACAACCGGGGCCGCTCCTTTTACCCTCCCCGCAAACGCCAAGGATGGTGCTTGCCCCAGCGCCCCAGATCTGCTTAACTTCCCGCATGAAAAAGAAAACAAAAACAAC